>JANXML010000023.1 GCA_025354645.1 Arcicella sp.
GTCTGTGAGGACACAGACAACGGCGAAGTTGTATCAATTAAATCTAAACTCCAATCTCTAAAATTGCTACGTTGCATAATGTGAAATTAAGTTGTTTGTCACTATAATTATTTTTTAACCGAATGAGAAATCGTTTCTACCAATTCTCCACGAGCCATTTTCTCGGCTTTGTCAAAATATTTCAATGATTTTTGAAAAGTATCATCATACGGTGACATCACTTGCAAATATTCATTATTCATTCCGTCAGACACTTTTCTTTGCCATACGTTGCGAGCAATATACGCCTTGATTTGGGCTTTGATGTAAGGCATCGAACGTTCATAATCCCTTGCTCGCATCTTAACGTTGGCTTGTTTTGCCAATTTTTGCATATCCATCATCATCGCATCATTCACAACAAAAAACTTATTAAAATCCTTAAAAGTGAGTTTTTCAATTGATTTAATATTATCGTTGGCATAATTCAAGGCAAATTCACGAATGATATTTTTACCCCATAAATCAGTTAGATATTTTGTAAAGTAGGTTGTGTCACGAGCCACAAAAACGTCGGGCGTAATTCCTCCACCTCCATAAACCGTGCGACCACCCAGCGTTTTATATTTTAATTTTTCGTTAAACTTGATGCTATCTGAACTAAAAAACTCACCACTTTTCATGCGTTTTTCATAGTCTTTTTCATATTCTTCTTCTTGTCCCATCAAATAGGGTTTTTGGATGCTTCTTCCACTTGGGGTATAATATCTTGAAATTGTTAGTCGTAATTCCGAGCCATCTTGCAAATTTACAGGCATTTGCACCAAACCTTTTCCATACGAACGCCTGCCCACAATCAAAGCACGGTCATTGTCTTGCAAAGCACCCGCAACAATCTCGGCGGCAGAAGCACTATTTTCGTCCACCATAACCATTACAGCCCCTTTTTCAAAAATTCCTTCTCGTTTTGTGTACGTTTGAGTGTCATATTTTGTACCTTTTCCATCGGTATAAACAATCATTTTTTCACCCGCCAAAAGCTCATCTACCATCTTTTCAGCACGGTCTTTATAACCACCAGGATTTCCCCGAAGGTCAAGCATTAGACGTTTACAACCTTGATTTTTCAGATTTGCCAGGACGGTTTTAAACTCATCAAAAGTGGATTCCGTAAACCTATCTACCTTGATATATCCCGTCTGCACATCAATCATGTAACCCGCCGTTACGGAATACGAAGGAATTCTGTCACGCACAACGGTAAATTTTTTAATGCCTTTTTCACCATTACGCAACACTTCTAATTTCACTTCCGTACCTCTTAATCCACGTAATTTACTGAAAATCAAACTATTACTTACTTTTGGACCAAATAAAGTAACGCCGTCTGCTTTCAATAAACGGTCGCCACTTTTAATGCCCACTTGTTCAGAGGGTCCGCCCACCATCGCATTCATTACATATACGGTATCACTAAAAATATTAAATTCAATACCGATACCGTCGAAACCAGATTCCAATTGCGAACGTGCAGCGGCGGCTTCGTCACTTGGAAAATAGGCAGTATGTGGGTCAAGTTTTTCTAAGGTTTTTTTAATGGAATATTCCACCAACGAATCAGTATCAACTGAATCCACGTAGGAAGTTTCAATCAAGGAAAGTATTTCACGGTATTTATTGAAACCCTTAGAAACGGAGTTCATTTTGGCTTGTCCGCCAAAGAAATTTGCTCCCAACAAAACACCACCCACTAAGGCAATGGCAATCCAGATTGGTATTTTCACGATAGTTGAATTATTGTTGATTGGCGTTTGTGGTTTTTTCATGTTGTGTGATATGTTTTTTAAAAGGAGTACTAATTTACGAAAAACTAAATCGTAGCCAACGTTTTTGACGTAACTTTGTTTTTTTTAGTAACCTAAAAGATGGCACGCAGATGAGACTCGCCGTCCGCCTTGATGCTTCGCAACGCAGATTTAAGAGGATTCTAAACGGAAGTATATATTTCCATTCAAAGGATGTTTTATTAATTGAAACATATATTTATGTTCAGATTTTTGACTAACCAATAAAAAAATCCTCTAAAATCTGCGTTGCCAAGCATCAAGGCGGACGGCGAGTCTCATCTGCGTTCCAACAAGCGTAGATGCCCAGAATATTAGCCATAGATTACGGAACAAAACGGGTTGGTTTGGCGGTGACTGATCCACTCAAAATCATTGCTTCTGCCTTAGAAACTGTCCATAGTAAAGATGTAATGGTTTTTTTGAAGACCTATCTTGAAACCGAAGAGGTGGAGGCTTTTGTGGTGGGTATGCCCGTGAATTTGGATGGAGAAGAAACCAACAACACGCCCCACGTGAAAGGTTTTGTTAAGAACTTACAGAAAAATTTTCCTGAAATTTCTGTGCATTTGCACGATGAGCGATTTACGTCTAAAATTGCCCTCCAAGCCATGATTTCGAGCGGTTATTCCAAAAAAGACCGTCGAGAAAAAGGAAATATTGATAAAATTTCAGCGGTTATTATTTTACAATCTTACATGGAAAAGGAAGGAATTTAATTTCGATGTTCGATGCTCGTTTTTCGATATTCGGAAATACGAAAATCGAACATCGAAACCCTAACATCAAACATCGAAAAACAAATGAACATTTACGGCTTAATCGGTTATCCACTTGGTCACTCCTTTTCAAAAGGATATTTTACGGAGAGATTTTCAACAATGGGACTTTCAGATACACACGTGTATGAGAAATTTGAATTAGAAGATATTAACGATTTTCCTGCCTTATTGAAATCTCAAAGTCCTGATTTAAAAGGACTTAACGTGACCATTCCTCATAAACAAGCTATCATTCCTTTCTTAGATTCGGTGGATGAAGCGGCTTTGAAAATTGGGGCGGTTAATACCATCAAAATCATGGAGGATGGCACGACAAAAGGCTTTAATACGGATTATTGGGGTTTTCGTTGGACTTTGGAATTATGGGATTCTTTCCAAGAAATTAAACCCGAAAAAGCATTAATTTTAGGAAAAGGTGGAGCCGCAAAAGCCATTATTCAAGTTCTGCAAGATTTAGGTGTGAAAACACAATATGTTTCAAGAAGAAAAGAAGAAGACACGATTACTTACGAAGAATTGACGGAACAGGTAGTGAAAGAGCATTTATTAATTGTGAATACGACCCCTTTGGGAATGTTTCCTAACGTTGGAACTTACCCAGAAATACCTTACCAACTGCTTACAGAAGACCATCTTTTGTATGATATTGTTTATAACCCTTTGGAAACGATGTTTTGTAAAAAAGGAATAGAAAACAATGTGCTTTCCGTTCATTTTGGATTAGAAATGTTGCGTGGACAAGCTGAAAAGGCTTGGGAAATATGGAACAAATAAATAAACAAAAAATACTAATGCTCAAAAAACTAACCCTTTTCCTTTTAGTTTCCTTATTGCTTTCCTCTTGTGTAGGTGTATATATACCACCCACAAATACACCTTCTCGCACAACTCCAAGCGTACAAACCAAAGTAGCCGCCAATTTTCCCGAGGGATTCGATGGTGCTTCCAAAAGTCGCTACGAAGTTGGAAATATCTCAACGTCATCGGGTCAATGGACCTTAGATAATGCCATCATGGGAAGTGCTGATAATGACCAAAAAGATGGCGTAAAAGCTATCAGAATGAAAGAAACAGCTAAATTGAGCATGAAATTCGATGTTCCATCGGGGATTCAGCAAGTGCGATTTAAGTATGGCGTTTATCAATTAGACAAAGAAAGTAGCTTTGAATTATGGACTTCCACCAACAGCGGAACGTCTTGGAATAAAGTTGGTTCAACCATCACAGCAACGGAAAAATCGCTTCGAGATGCTTTGTTTAATGTCAATCTTCAACAATCGGCTCGTATTGAAATCCGTAAAATTGATGGTACTGCCAATCGTTTGAATATTGATAATATAATTGTAATGACTTATGGGCTGGAAAGTTCAACTCCAACGCCTGTTACAAACGGCTCAACAAAACCTACTCGTGATGATAATTTGGCTTTGGGCAATCCTTCAAATGCCATCACAAATACCTCATACTCAGATAATTACTTGATGGTTAAAAATGCTTACTCGCTTTCCTACAACAAAAATAAAGGCACGGCTAACTGGGTTTCGTGGCATTTGAGTACGGCTTGGCAAGGCGACACGCAACGTCAAAATGATTTCAGACCCGATGATAATTTACCCCAAAATTGGTATCAAGTCACCCCTTCTGATTATTCCCGTTCGGGTTTTGATCGTGGTCATTTATGCCCTTCCAGCGACCGTGATGCTACGATTGAGGAAAATCAAGAAACTTTTTTTATGACCAATATGACTCCCCAAGCTCCCGAACATAATCAAAATATTTGGAAGAATTTGGAGGAATACGAAAGGCTTTTAACTGAACAAGGCAATGAAGTTTACATCATCGCAGGAACGATTGGCGAGGGAGGAAGTGGAACAACTGGATTTGTGAAAAAGATTGGCAAAAATGAAAATATCACTGTTCCAGCATTTCTTTGGAAAATTATTGTGGTGGTGCCAGTTGGACAAAATGATGTACAGAGAATCAATGAAAATACTAAGATTATTGCAGTAAATATTCCGAACGAAAACAGTGTTGGATCGAACAGTTGGAAAAATTATCGGGTGTCGGTAGATGAATTAGAAAGACTAACGGGATATGATTTTCTATCGAATGTTTCGGTTGATATTCAAGGGGTTATTGAGGGAAGAATTGATCAATAATATATAGTTTAATAAGTTTTCTTACGCAAAAATTAGAACAGGATTTATGAGATCAACAGGATTCTTACTTTTTAATCCTGTCATATCTTGTAAATCTAATAAATCCTGTACTGAAAATGCCACAATATTTATTAAACAGCGTAATAATTTATCCAAAATACTTCGTTTTTCCAGGCACTGCCACAGGATAATTACCATTCGCATCTGGTTTCACTGGCATATCAGCATCCCATGCAAAGGTTTTTGGAGCAATGCTAATGCCTGAATTAATGGCTTTATCCCACTCAATTGCTTGTCCAGAATAGGTTGCCATTCTGCCCAAAATAGAAGTCATGGTTGATTTTGCTCCGTTTTCTGCATCGGCAAATTTATATTCTCCTTTGGCAATTGCGGCAAACAATTCATCGTGTTCCGCTTGATAAGGCTGATTTTCTAATTTTTTATCGAATGAATACAAAGGATTGCCTTTATAATCGGTGATTTTTCCCGCATCAAACATAACCTTCCCCTTCGTGCCAATTACCATTTCGTCAACCTTCGCCCAAGTACCTTTTTGATGGCGACATTGCGAATTCAAAATTGTTCCATCGGCGTATTCAAATTCCACAATATGGTGGTCAAAAATCTCTCCTGTGTCTTTGCCTACACGAGTTTCACGTCCACCCGTACCACGAGCTTTTACGGGATAACCGCCTTTTGCCCAGTTAATTACGTCAATATTATGAATATGTTGTTCGTTGATATGGTCGCCACAAATCCAGTTGAAATAATACCAATTTCGCATTTGATATTCCATTTCGGTTTGCCCTGCCGTGCGTGGTTTTGTCCAAACGCCATCATTATTCCACCAAGCCGAAGCCGACACAACATCCCCTACCATACCGTCTTGCAAACGCTTCATTAGTTCACGGTAAGAGGTTTGATAATGTCTCTGTAAACCCACCACTACATTTAGTTTTTTATCCTTGGCGTTTTTTGCCGCTGCCAATACTCTTTGCACACCTGCGGGATCGGTGGCACAAGGTTTTTCCATAAAAATATGCTTCCCAGCGTTCACTGCGGCTTCAAAGTGCATTGGACGAAAACCAGGAGGCGTTGTCAAAATCACTACATCCGCCAATGCCATTGCTTTCAAGTAACCATCAAAACCCGTGAACTTGTGTTCTTCTTTAACGGCAATTTTGGATTTCAAGGATGCTTGTTCATCACTTGTTATTTCTTGATAGCAAGAATCTAAACGGTCTTTGAAAGCATCCGCCATTGCCACTAATTTTACGTTTTGCTTAGTGCTAAGTGCTTGAACAATAGCCCCTGTACCACGTCCACCGCAACCGATAAGGGCAATTTTGATGGTATCATCTACGCCGCTATTGAAAATTGAAGCCTCCGATAAAAACGGAGTAGCGAATAAACCTCCTGCGATGATGGAGGTATTTTTTACGAAATCACGTCTATTTTGATTCATGGTATTTTTGTTGATTTTATACAGAATAAATGTTTGCTTTTGAAATTAAATATAATTGTTTTGTTATTGCTAAGTAATTTTTAAGGTTAAGCATCTCTGGTGCTAAATAATACACTCATTGGTTTCTACAAAGGTTGTACTTCTCCGAAGTAACTGTGAAATAACATTACTTCGGAGAAGTACAACCTTTGTAGAAATAGTAACATTTTGTAAAAATAGCATCGGAGATGCTTAACATTGAAGTTCATACACAACAATATAAAACCCAATTACATTCTCAAAAATAGTCAAAAATATAAAAGTTTAATACAATAATATTCACTAAAATTTATCGCTTACTTAAATCTTTATAAATTTTTTGGCACAAATTTTGGCATACCTCTAAAAAAGATACTACTTTTGTGGTTCAAAATGCAAAAATCTTCTCCCATAGCTCGTTTATTTAGCGTCTTTTTGATGTCGCTGATCATGATGTTTACTGTTTTCGGTAAAACATTTTCAGCTACCCAATTACGCCAATACGAAGTAAAGAAAGCCAAATCGGAACAATCTCACCATTCTGAAAAGTCTGAGAACAATGCTTCAATTTCGGAACTTTCTGTGATGCAAGTGTCCGCCTCTGTGACGATTGATTTTTCGCAAGATTTTGTATTTACCCCACAAGTATTTTCCTTTTTAATGTCTGAAAAGAAATTTTCACTCGTTAAAAATCTTTCATTCCGACTTCCTCTTCTCGAAATTCTCTTCGAGCATTTTATCGTTACCAACGCCCCTTGATTTTCAATTAACAGTTAGCAATTAACAATTAACAGTTGTTTGTGCGATTATGTGTGTACAATCTTGTTATACGCCGTTGTCTGTGTCCTCACAGACGACAATAATCCAAATCAACTCCCAATGTTAAGTGCCGTTGCCTGTGTCTTCGCAGACAACATCCCATGCGACCAATTGTCAGTGAGGACACTGACAACGGCGACAGGCTTAGGTTACATTAAACAATAAATATTTCGTACAAAACCGAACCTCGATATTCGAACCGAAGCGACGGTCGCATCGACTTCACTATTCACAAAAACAAAAAAACCATGCGTTACAAAGGTGCCATTGTCTGGCTGACTGGAATCATTTCAGCCCTATGTTTATTTTTTCTTTCTTTTACTTGGAAAGCTAATTCTGTCCGTGAGGATGCCATTAAATATGCCACAGTTGGTGGTAAATATGATGCGGGTCGTAAAATCCATTATGTTGATTCTTTATGGAAACAGCCTGTTTATTTGGGTACTTTTACCTTGCAAGAAGTAACTACTTACGCTCTTCACAAAGGTCTTGACCTTGAAGGAGGTCTTCATGCCGTTTTAGAGGTTTCGCCCGTAGAAATTCTCCGTGCATTGTCAGGCAAAAGCAATGACCTAAATTTTGAAAAAGCACTTGCCGAAGCAACCAAAGCACAGGTTAATTCAACAAAACCTTTCAACGAATTATTTTTCGATGCTTTCGCTAAAATCGCTCCTACGCAAAAATTGGCTTCGGTTTTTGCTAACTCAACCAACGTTGGAAAGCTGAACTTCTCTTCAACTGATTCACAGGTGAAGAAAGTAATCAACGACGAAATTGACGGTGCAGTTGATAGAGTTTACAAAACCATTCAAACTCGTATTGATAAGTTGGGCGTTGCCAATCCGAACATTCAGCGTTTGCCAGGAACCAACCGTATTCAAGTTGAATTACCAGGGGTTGATAATCCAGACCGAGCAAGAAAATTATTATCGGCTGCTTCAAAATTAGAATTCATCGAAGTAGCTGAAATTGGCGAATGGGGACCAGGTTTAAATGCTTTGGGAGAATATTTAGCTGCCGAAGAAAAAGCGAAAAAAGCGGGTGTGAAAACATCATCAACCACTGATACATCAAAGACTGCAAGTTTAGCGGGTCAATTATCAGGTTTAAACAAAACCGCAAAGAAAGATTCAGCCAAAAAAGATACAACGGCTGGTTCGGCTCTTACGAAATTGTTTTTGCCTTTGGATAATCAAGGAAAAACGTGGGGTGTTTACCGTAAAGATACTGCCCGTGTGAACGAATTATTACGCCGTCCAGAAGTGAGATTGATGTTTCCGTCAAACATTACTTTCTATTGGGAAGCCATCGGAATCCCAGCGGTAAATGGTGACGAAATTGTACAATTTGAGGCTTTGAAGAAATTACCAGGTCAAAAAGCACAATTAGACGGAGAAACCATTACCGACGCTGGACAAGATTTTGACCAAAACGGTCGTCCAGAAGTAACCATGGCAATGAACGGTGTAGGGGCGAGAATTTGGAAAAATATGACTGCCGCTAACGTTGGAAAACGCATCGCTATCGTATTAGACGACTACGTTTATTCTGCCCCGAATATCAACGGCGAAATCGCAGGTGGACGTTCTTCAATCTCTGGTTCATTCACGGTTGAACAAGCAAAAGACTTAGCCAACGTAATTAAATCGGGTAAATTATCCGCTCCCACTCGTATTGTTGAAGATGCTTTCGTGGGTCCATCATTGGGTGTTGAGGCAATCAATCAAGGATATTTGTCGATGTTGTTGGGTATGATTTTAGTAATTGTCTTCATGATTGGCTACTACGGTTCACCAGGTTGGATGGCAAACGCTGCCCTTTTGTTCAACGTATTTTTTATTGCGGGTGTGTTAGTACAAATTCAGTCAGTTTTGACATTGCCAGGTATTGCGGGTATCGTGCTTACCTTAGGTATGGCGGTTGATGCGAACGTACTGATCAACGAGCGTATTCGTGAAGAATTACATTCGGGAAAAGGCTTATTGGATGCTATTAAAATTGGTTATGAAAAAGCCCTTTCAGCAATTATTGACGGTAACGTTACGACGATTTTGATTGGTATTATCCTAATCATCTTCGGTTCAGGTTCGGTAAAAGGTTTTGGCGTAACGCTTTGTATCGGTTTGGTTACTTCGGTATTCACTTCGGTTTACATCTCGCACATCATGGTGGACTGGATGGCAAAACGTGCTATTGCAGCGGGTAAAGAGAGAGAGATGACTTTCGAGACGTTTATTTCAAGAGATTTGTTCAAAAACTTTAATTTTGATTTTATCGGAAAACGTAAAATTGCCTATTTCGCTTCATGGGGATTAATTGCCGTTGGAGCAATCGTATTGATTTCGCAAGGAGGTTTCAACTTAGGTGTGGACTTCAAAGGTGGACGTTCTTACGTAGTTGAAATGAATAAAACCATTGATGCAGGAACCGTAAAAGATGCCTTAGCAAATAGTTTTGAAGGAAAAGGCGTGGAAGTAAAAACATTCAACGGTCCAGATAAATTGAAAGTTACGACCTCATATTTAGTAGAAGATGAAAGTGCGGCGGCAAATGCAAAAGTACGTGAAGCAGTTGAAAAAGGCTTACAAAAATTTGCTGACTCAAAACCAAGAATCGTATCAGAATCGAAAGTTGGAGCAACCATTGCCGATGATATTTTGAAACAATCATTCGTTTCAATCATCTACGCACTTATTGCCATCTTTATTTATATCTTGTTGCGTTTCCGTAAATGGCAATATTCATTGGGTGGAATCGTAGCCTTATTACACGATGCACTTATCGTATTAGGGATGGTTGGAATCACTCGTTTGTTTGGCTTTGAATTAGAAGTTGATCAAGTATTTATTGCCGCAGTTTTAACGGTAATTGGTTACTCAATTAACGATACGGTGGTAGTATTCGACCGTATTCGTGAAGAAATCGGACCAGATCCAGATTTATCAAATAAACCACTGATGATTAAAACCATCAATGAATCAATCAACCACACCATGAGCCGTACGGTAATGACTGCCACAACGGTATTCTTGGTGGTAACGGTGTTATTGTTCTTTGGTGGTGATGTATTAAGAGGCTTCTCTTTTGCGATGTTCATTGGTTGTTTAATTGGAACATACTCATCAATCTTCGTAGCTGCTCCCTTAGTAATTGACTTTGGAACGGGCAAGAAGAAGGTATTGGAGCCAGTTTTAAAGAAAGCGTAAAGTATTTTCTGAATTTGGGTTGTAATATTTAGCAACCCAAATTCAGATTTTTTAATTGATAAAACCATTAATTAATGAGACTTCCTTTCCAATGGGACGACGCCAACACTCAACACGTTATAGAGGACTATCCAGAAAGGGAAAATATCGTTGAAGAAGTAGAAAGTGTTTTTGACGATTCAAACCTTGTTATTGTTCCTGATAGAATTAGTAAACGAGGAGAGCAAGAATACAGTGGTGTTGGTTACAGCAATAAAAATGTCATTCGTTTTCTTGCTTTTACTCTGAGAAATAATGAAATTAGAGTTTTCAGTTGTAGGATAGCAAATAAAAAAGAAAGAGAAAAATATTATGAAATCAATCGAGAAAAAATCAAAAACTGTGAGAGTGATTAAAAACCTTCATACTGAAAAAGAAATGGAAGATAAAGGCAAACGTTTTGTAGCTCATGCACAACCTTTCTTATCACTTGATGATATTTTTAGACTGGAATTTGAAAAAAATAAGCATACAGCATCATTCGCTCATTAAAAAATATTGCTAAAGAAAGGTAAAGTCATACGGACTTTGCCTTTCTTTCATTTATAATAAATTAAGTAAACCAAATTTTCATTAATTTAGAATGCTTATTTCAGAATAAGATTCTGATAAACCGTTAATTAACCATCAAACTAAAAATTCATGGAACAAAGTATTTGGCGTAAAAAGCCAATGTCAGCCTACGAAGCTGATATTAAAAATAACCAATTAAACAAAGTTCTGGGTAAATGGAGCTTAACCGCCATTGGAATTGGAGGAATTATTGGGGGTGGAATCTTCGTACTCACGGGTACAGCCGCACACTATCATGCTGGTCCAGCCTTGGCGTTATCATTCGTTGTGGCGGGTATCGGTTGCGTTTTCGCTGCCTTATGTTATTCTGAATTTGCTTCAATGCTGCCCGTTGAAGGCTCTGCTTATGCCTACGCCTACGGAACAATCGGAGAATTATTTGCTTGGATTATTGGTTGGGGATTAATTCTTGAATACGCCATGGGAGCCATGACCGTTGCCGTTAGTTGGTCGGGCTATTTTAATAAACTCATGCACCTCTTTGGCGTAACGATTCCCTCCAATCTCACAAACGACCCGTTTTCTTATGCCAACACGCCCGAAGGTGCCGATGGTTCTTTTGCTTTCAATTTGCCCGCATTTTTGATTACGTGGTTAATCACTTGGATTTTGGTAAAAGGAATCAAAGAAGCAACAAATACTAATAATTTGATTGTTATTCTGAAACTTTCAGCCGTTGTATTTGTAATCGTTGTGGGTGTATTTTTTGTTAATTTTGAAAACTGGAAGCCATTTATTCCTGAGCCTGAAATGGTAAAGCACGCTGATGGTGAAATGAAAGAAGCCTATGGTATATCTGGAATTTTTAAAGGTGCGGCGGCAATTTTCTTTGCGTATATTGGTTTCGACGTAGTTTCAACCTCAGCGGGTGAAGCCATTAATCCAAAGAAAGATATTCCGTTTGCTATCATTGCTTCCTTGGCAGTTTGTACGGTTTTATATATTTTAGTATCACTGGTTTTGACAGGTATGTTGAATTATAAAGACATCACAGGCGACGCTTTGAAAGCACCAGTTGCCTTTGCGTTTGACCACGCTGGACAACCTTGGGCAGTGTTTATTATCACAACAGCCGCAACCGTTGGTTTGGTTTCCGTAATGTTAGTAATGATGTTAGGACAAACCCGTGTGTTTTTGGGAATGGCGAAAGACGGTTTATTACCAAGTTTTTTCAGCAAAATTCATCCTCAATTCCAAACACCTTGGAAGAGTACGATTTTAGTAGGTTTAGTTGTTTCATTAGTCGCTTCGTTCACGCCAATTGGTGTTTTGAGTGACATGACCAGCTTTGGAACATTGTTCGCTTTTGCGATGGTTTGTTTAGCAGTTTTGATTCTTCGTCAACGTGAACCAAACCGTGACAGACCTTTCAAAACCCCAGCATTAATGATTATTGCTCCTTTGGGAATCATTACAAATGTGGCTTTAATGTCACTTTTAGATAGCAAAGCACAACAATTTGCTCTGATTTGGATGGCTCTTGGGTTGGTGGTTTATTTCATTTACAGTAGAAATAAAAGTAAATTGAATGACATGTAATTAATGTTAGTAAATTATGCGAATTACGGGTTAAACTTTTATAAAAAAAAGACAGAGTGAGGTATAAAATTGTTTGAGAATTATGGAAAAATCACTCAAACTTATCAAATTATACACCCACATCTGTGAGTTGTATGAATCGGAACTCC
>JANXML010000049.1 GCA_025354645.1 Arcicella sp.
TTTACTGTCGTCTGTGAGGACACAGACAACGGCAGGCGACAACGGCAAGCCAAATATTAATTACTCTTGCCAATGAGTCAGAAAATCAAATTCATTAATTCCTTGTATGTAAAACTTTGCAGAAGAGTATTTATAATTTTCTGGTAAACTGACCAAATTCCATTTTTCAACAGTAGGATTATTGTGAGTATAATCCATTTTTTGTTTCCATACAGTAGGTGAATGTAAGGCAATAGGCAAACTATTTCTTTGCCAAAAATGATACTTACGGGTTGTACTATCTACCTCAAAAAACGGTAATACTTGGGGGTGATTTATTCTTAAATCTTCTAAAAACTGATGACCTGTAAATTTCATAAAACTGGCATTGGGCATTTCTTTGCCATTTTTTTCTAACATCATCCAAATTAAATGAATATGATTTGGCATTATCACGAAGGCAAATACTTTGATTTTTTTCTTATCAACTAAATGTTTTAAACTATCAATTATGATATCTTTATACTTATCAAGAACAAGAAGATTTTTCCAATTGGTAATGGTTGCGGTGTAGAAATATGGCACACCAATTTCCATACTTGCGTATTGCATAATGTTTAGATTTTGTGGTTGATATTTATTTTGATTTTATTTTATTGCCGTTGTCTATGTCTTTATGCCGTCGTCTGTGTCCTCACAAACGAAATAAATACAGTCGTCTGTGAGGACACAGACAACGGCAACGCAACAGCAATCTACCGTAAAAACAACACCGCCATTTCCTCCAAAGACACAATTTTCATCGTTGATTCTCCGCTTGGCGTGTAGCTTGGATTGGAAGAAGCAAAAAGTTGTTCCACCAACATATTCATTTCTAAAACCGTGAGGCTGTGATTGCCAAAACGTCCTGCCGAACGCTTTGCCATCGAACGAGCTACGTTTTCGGATTTATCCAAGTGTAGATTCGCTTCGTTTTGCTTGAATTGCTCCAAAATCCCTTCAATCATTGCCTGTTCGTTTTCCTCGGGCGAATCGGCGGGAATTCCGTTTACCACAAAAGTATCATGCCCTTCAATGCTCAACACAAAGCCCAAATTGCGGATTTCTTCCTGAATCTCGACCACCAAATGGAAATCTGCGGGCGTGAGTCTCACTGTGGTTGGAAAGAGCAATTGTTGCGAAGCCCCGTTATGTTTTTGAAGATGTTGCGAGAATTTTTCGTACAAAATTCGTTCATACGCCGCCCGTTGGTCAATCAACAACATACCCGATTTTACTTGTGAAATAATGTACTGATTATGAATTTGAAAGGTAGTTGCTTCTGAATCTTGATTGCCTCTTTGTGGGCGATTTTTTAAAAAATCATTTGCTTTACTTGTTGCCGTAAATGGCTCATTATCAGTCTCTTTCTGATTAAACGCCAACGATTCTTGACGACTTCCAATTCGTTCAAATGCACTGGTATCACGGTCTAAGCCTTCGTATAATTTATTCCAATTGGTCAGATTCGTACGCTCACGGGCGGGTACTTCTGGGCGGGCATAAGAACTTGCTCCTCCACCACTGTTAAACGCATCGGCACTTTCCTTTTGCGTCTGAAAAGGTGAATTTCCGAAGTTGAAAATGTTATTGGTAAAATTCACATCCGTCTCAAAATCCAAAGACGGCGTGAGATTATGCTGTGACATTGCTTTTCTGACGGCGGCTTGAACAATGGCGTACACCGTTCGTTCATCGTCAAACTTGATTTCGGTTTTGGTGGGATGAACGTTTATATCAATGTGAATCGGGTCAATCTCGATGAAAAGTACATAAAACGGATGCGTTCCTTCG
Organism: Arcicella sp.; assembly: GCA_025354645.1. Lineage (GTDB taxonomy): Bacteria > Bacteroidota > Bacteroidia > Cytophagales > Spirosomataceae > Arcicella. Next base: position 1,813 of record JANXML010000049.1, read on the forward strand.
GGGATTAATCCCTCAAAAGCCGACATCACGGCGTGATTCAAATACCCATTTTTGATGTAACGATTATTAGCAAAAAAGAACTGTTCGCCACGAGTTTTTTTAGAAAATTCTGGTTTTCCAACGTACCCCTGCACACTCACGAAGGACGTTTCTTCTTCGCAAGGAGCCAATTGTTCACGATAATGTTTTCCGAATAAATCCACAATTCGTCGGCTTAATTTACCAGCGGGCAAATTATAAACTTCCGAATCGTTGTGATGTAATGTAAACGAAATCTCTGAGTTAGACAAAGCTACTCGCTGAAATTCATCGAGGATATGCCGCATCTCTACGGGATTGGATTTCAAGAAGTTACGTCTGGCAGGAACGTTGTAAAATAGGTTTTTTACTTGAATACTTGTTCCTTTTTCAGTTGCTACGGCTTCTTGAACTTTGATTTCGGAGGCTTCAATTTTAATTAAAATTCCTAACTCATCCGTGGCTCTACGGGTTCGCATCTCAACTTGGGCAACGGCGGCAATGGACGCCATAGCCTCACCTCTGAAACCCATCGTTCTGATTTTAAAGAGGTCTTCGGAAGTACGGATTTTGGACGTTGCATGACGCTCAAAACACATTCGGGCATCGGTTTCGGACATACCCAAACCATCGTCAATTACTTGAATCAGGGTTTTTCCCGCCTCCCGAACAATCAACTGAATGGTGGTTGCCCCTGCATCAATGGAGTTTTCTAACAACTCCTTCACCACCGAGGCAGGACGCTGAACCACCTCGCCAGCCGCTATTTGGTTGGCAATAGAATCAGGAAGAAGTTGGATAATGTCTAACATTTTATTTCAGTTATCAGTGAACATTTATCAGTAAACAACAGACGCTTTCAGGATTTACTGATAACTGCTTACTGATAACTGTTAAATCCCCCTAAGTTCGTCATAAATGAAGTGATTGACAATAAAATTTGGAAGTTTGATGTTGATAAAACGTGGATAAGTTTATAACGATATGACTTTCAATTTCTTACGAGATTATAAAAACAAAAACGCTGACTGAATTTGAGTTCAGTCAGCGTTTTTGATTTTGTACGATGATATTTTCTAAACCACTTGACGACTTCGACGTTTTACCATTTGTGAAGGCTTTACTTTCTCAGCTTCTTTCTTAACTTCTTCAATTCTGAAACGGCGGAATGCTTCTTGAATTCCATCATCTATAATGTCTAAAATATATTTACCTTTTGTTTCCATAACTTTGAATTTTTGTCCAGATTGCTGGTTGTTCTATTGTAATTGTTCCATCTTCTTCATCACGTGCGATGAGTTTGGGAACTCTAAAATTATAATCTGAATTATCATAAACTGACCAGTGATTAATCACAGGAATAAACAAATCCACCAAGTTTTTAATCCCTCCTTCATACCGCCTTTTTACGTCTTCATCGGGTATAAAATGTCCTCCTTCTCTTACTCTTTTGGCTACTCTTTTGAGAGCCATATTGTAAGATTCAAGCCAAAAATACATCAATACAACTTCATAACCAAGTGATTGTGCTTTTTTAGTTAAACCTACGTAACTCTTTGTAGCTAAGGTAGTTTCAAGAGCAAAACTGGATTTTTCAGCTAATAAAACACCTACTCTTTCTAACATAATTCTGCCCGCTTGAAAGGCAACCGATTCAGGAAAATCAGGATTAAGTTGTGCTGCAATAATATCAGCATTAACAAATTCTATTCCACCCAAGAATTCGGGTAGAAGAATTTTGGCAGTAGTGGTTTTCCCTGCACCATTACACCCCGCAAGAATAAAAAGTTGTGGCATTACATCTTGATTTAAAAGGATAGAATTTACCCAAAAGTAACAAAAACAACCCACAACCACCATCCACCAAACTAATTTCGTAATTTTGATGTTTGAAAAGTGTATTAAGTATTAGGTATTAAGTCCAAAGACTCTGAATAATGCCTTTCTTAATACTTCGTACTTAATACTTAATACAGAATCCCCATGTTGAAGCCCCACATACTCATTTATACCGAATCAACGCCAAATCCTAATTCAATGAAGTTTGTTTTGAACTTTGAGTTAGTGCCAGACGGTTCATCTTTTGATTACGCAAACCCCTCTGATGCACTCGCAGAAGGCAAAAATTCACCTTTGGCAGTGGAATTGTTTGGCTTTGATTTTGTGCAGAGAGTCTTTATTTCTTCCAATTTCATCACCGTCACCAAAGACGATGCAACGAAATGGGAAGATGAATTATTCGGAATGAAACAATTTTTGAAGCAGTTTTTTGAGGATAAAAAAGATGTTTTCGCCAAAACAACCATTGCGGCTTATGAATCAGCAAATGGTGAGCAAGATTCTGAAACAATTATCAAAATCAAAGCCGTTTTAGAGCAATACGTGCGTCCAGCGGTAGAATCTGACGGCGGAGCTATCAATTTTCACTCTTTCCACGAAGGAACAGTAAAGGTACTTTTGCAAGGTTCATGTTCGGGCTGTCCATCTTCAACTATTACGTTGAAACAAGGCATCGAAAACCTTTTGACTCGCATGGTGCCAGAGGTGAAAGAGGTTGTGGCGGAAGGAGTTTAGTCGGTTCACGGGGAACGGTAAAGGGTGAACGGTGTAAGTCAAACAAACTATATCCCGTTTGCCTTTTACCGTTCACCCTTTACCGTTCACCCTTTACTGTGTACCTTTCCCCGTTCAAAATTCCGTGTGCATTCTTAATGCAAACGCATGAACTGGACCTCGGTCTTGGTTGTAGGCTGGATTGATAATCAATTGATAATCAGGCGTTACTGAAAGCCAATCCGTTATTTTAGCGTTGTAATTAATTTCTAAAATAGATTCTAAACCATAGTTCGGCAACTTGCCATCTCCTATAATAAAACCATATCCTCCCTTTGCTAAATATTGACGGTGTAAATCTGAAATTCCGTTAAAAGCCACACCAATATTTAATCTATCTTCTTTTCTTCCGAATAAATTATCTTTCACAAATCCTCCGCTGATAGAGTGGTCAATTTCCGTAAAAGCCCAAGTTTCGTTATTGGCATCATTCCATGAAGCTCTGAAAAATAGCCCTGATTCTTTCGTTAATGCTTGTTCGTAATTTACCCCAAAACCGTATTTTGTTCTGCCATCTTTTCGGGTTAAAGTTACATCTGGATTGGTTTGCTTGATTGCCTCAGCATAACTTCCCATGTAAGTTGTAGTATAAAATGCTAAGGCTCTGAATTTGCCTTCTTTTCCAAAAAATGTAGTAGATTTCTCTAATTCGAGGGTATTTGACTGATTATTTGCCCAATTCCAATTCAATTCTGGACCATTGGCGGTGGTGGGAACTAAGGAACTTGCCGCCCGAATGGCATATTTTTCACGCACGTATTCCGCTACCACATTCCACGTGTAACCACGGGTATTGGCAGGATAATCCCACCCACCGTTCGACATCAACGCCCAATTCATAAACTGGCTTCTGGGGTCGTGGGCGTATGAATTATTATCGAAATAATCTGCAATAGAAAATTTCCCAATACTAATTGTAAAATGATTGCTTGGTCTTGCTCCACCTATGCTATTAGCTGCATCTTCCTGATTTTCAACGGGATGTGCGTGCGTTTCACCTTCAACTCCCTTATCTTTTTTTATATTATCTCTACCACCCGAAAGAGCAAAATCTTGTCGGAAAAACAAACGAGCTGTATAAATAGTTGGCGAAGGATTACCAATTCTGAAACATTCGCCGTTAGTAAATCCTGCAATGCCTCTTGCCTGTGAAAGTCCACTACCTCCCGCTAATTCTGGATTATAGAAAACGGCTGCCCCTTTCCATAATCTTCTACCGAGATAAATGGTGGTGGTTAATGAAGTCTGTGTTTCCGAAGTGTCCGAAAGGCTAAATTCACCACTATAAGGAGCATTAATTTTAGGTTTGTGCTGTGGAATGACCGTTTGTTGAAAATGAATTGACCAATTTTTATCTTGGGAAAAAGAGGTTTTAGCTATCAATAAAAATAAAAAAAATGAGAAAATATACTTCATTTCACTATGTTTTTGTGTGTTGATTTAAAAAATTTATTTGATTCGGGTACAAACATATTCATAAATCTATGGTATTCAAAATATTTTTTTAGATTAGTCTAAAAATTTATAAACTTGTGTTTTAAAATTTGTTATTATCACCCTAAATTCCTGGTATAAAATTTGGTAGTGTTTCAGAATGTATGCTGTTGCTATGTAGCGTTTTTAAGCCATATGTAAGCCTTTATAAATCCAAAGTGCATATCATCTTTTTTAGAAAAACAGATGGTTTTACGACATAATCTCTTTAAATGAGTTCTGA
>JANXML010000054.1 GCA_025354645.1 Arcicella sp.
TTCTTCCTGTTGCTCGACTTTTGAAAGTAAATCCGATAAATATAGATAATTCCATAGTACAATGGCATTTTGAATAATGCTTCGGCACAAAATAATGCGTTCTTGTTCCTCTTTGGTTGCCGCTTGAAACTCCTGATTTTGCCCAAAGAAAACAACTTTTGAAAAACGATTCATCAATTCTACGTGGCTCAATTGTTTCTCAATCGCCTGTCTCAGTGCTAAATCATCATAGTATTTGAGAATAAAAATGGTCTGAATAATTCGCCCAAATTCTTTGAAAGCAGCTTCCAAGGGATTTTGTTTTGCATAAGAATTTAAGCGTTTGAATACTTGGTAGGCGGTTGTTTTACCTAATTTTAACGAAACCATTAATCTCAATATATTATCCCACGAATCTATTATTTCATCTTTATCAAGATATTTTGTTGGTAAAAGTTGATAGCCTTGTGATGAATATTTCTTGAAGGGTTCAAAACTATAAAGCACCCTATCGGGTAAATCCATTAATCTTGGAGCGTTGAAAACATCCAAGAAATACATCTGGGCGGCATTCCGCATTCCAAAAACAATATCGGATGAACCGTGGGTATCAGTTGAATGGGTATCGGATTTAACAACTGGATTCCCCAAGTGCATTTCCACCACATTGACGTGTTCTCGTTCTGATGCACTAATGACATTGATTTTGAAGACACTCATTCGCTCATCAATGGCAGTATTGATGACTGATGCCTTGGTAAAGCCTGGATATTTGTAAGAGTACGAAGCATTCAAAGAATCTCGTTTGACTAATATTTTTTGTCCATCGCTGGCAGTATGAACTTTATCCGATTCTCTCCTATGAATATCAGGCAGTGATAAAGCGTTCTTAAACTTGATAATGGTATCATTCACGTCCTGCAAGGCTTCTTGATTGAGATACCAATCGGCAAGATGTTTCAAACTATTTCCCTGTATTCCTTTGGCAATTCTTTCCATTTTATCAATGCCTATATTACACCCTTGGGCAATCAAGGCAGCAAAAAACGTTTCATCGCTGGGACGAAATTTCTCTTGAATTTTACCCTGATAGCCAAATAAGTTCAAGAATGGACTGACTTTTTCAACCTCAGAGAGAAGCGTTGAAACTGCCACAAACCGAACTGGAGCAAAATAATTAGAAATAAGCTGCGTATCTGGTTTCTCAACTTTGGGCGTTTCTATGTGTGGCTTTCCTTTCTTATTGATGCTGAAATAAGGATTTTCACCTTTATTAATCTTTTGATCGCTGCGGCGACCCGCTTACTTCGTTAAAAAGGATGTCTAATTCCAACGCAAGCGACTTTATCACTACTTTGGGGTCGCTCCAAGTGCTTAGCTCGGCATCATCTAAGAGCTGTTGGCGGTTGAGTTGGAAGTATTCTTTATCAATTAAATATTCCTCTAAACTTCGATAGCGATAGGAATAAACAGGGAATACCTCTCCTGATTTTATGCCACTTTCAAGAGCTTGGAAGAATACATTCGGGCGGCGTTCCGCTTGTAGAGCCTTCCCCTGAATTTTTCTTTCTGCGTTACTTCATCATAAAATGTAAGGGAATCTTGCTCACTATCCGATAACCACGAAATATCTTTGGGTGGTTTGGTCAATTTCCCTTTATGCGTTTGAAAATGGGTAATTGTTTGGAACAAAATAGGGTCAGTAGTTTCTGAATTAAATGGTAAATACTGGATAATTTCACCCACTCGATTTGACAACCAAATACTACGGCTTTCCCAAATATCGTGGAAGGTTCTTTCCTTACTTTTGGTTAATTCCGCTTCAATTAATGCTACCAATGCTTCGTCTTCGGGTTGTAAATCCGTATCAACTTCGAAGAGGTCTTCAATAAAATCTACTTTTTGTTGAGCATCATGGGGGCTTTTTACAATGGTTTTGATCGCTTCAATTTGTTGCTTATAATCCTTACGAGATTCCACCAATAATTTCATCGCTTTTGCTCGCTGTTTGCGGTTCTCAAAATAATCTTTTGCTTCTAATCTTTCGGAATATTTCTTGGCTGAATTAACGCATTGAAGGATTGTGTCCATAAAATAATCATTCCTAACTCTGACTTGATGGATTAGAAAACATAATAAAAATAGATATTTATCAGAGTGAACTGCTAACTTTTGAGTATCAGCAATACTTGCCCAATGAGCATGATAATCAATAACAGCATCCGTTAGATTTAGTTTTTTTATTAATGAATCAAGCCTTACTAATCGGTCTTTCAACGTCTTAAAAATAATCACATTTTCTTTTATGTCGGAGGGTTTCTGCGATTGACTAACTGTTCTGAAAGCGGCAATTTCAGTTTTTTGATAACTCTTTTCCCGCAAAATGAATAAATCCAAAACGCCTTTGTCTTGGTCTGAAAGATGATTAAAGAGGGTTGCCGAAATTGCTTCGGAGGAATCAATGAGTGCTTGGGATATAGCTCTGCGATACGTATCATAAGAGGGCGACTCTATTCGATTATTGAATAAATATTCCAGCGTTTTCCAAAGAACCTTTCGGGGCAACATCTGCTGGTCAATCAACAACCGAATCCGATGATTAAACTCCGTTTGTTTCTCTTCAAAAGAGGACCAACCTGATAAAGCTAAGATTTTTAATCGGTGTTTGTAGGATGTCTGATAGCTATAATTATCTTGAAAATTAGCCACTTTATTTCCCCAATCTTTCCAACCCAGTTGCTTAACAACAAACATAATATCCGCTTCATTAAACTGATTTACGCCATAAAATCTCCCCGAGCATTTGAAGTACCCCAATTGAAGGATGAACCCAACTTTTGCGTGTCCATCTCTTAGTTCCTTAAACTCTTCAACAAATGGTGGCTGTAAAGAAAAGAAATGAGATTTCTCTTCTAAGTTAAGCAAAGGAGCTTGATTAAATAAAACTATTTCTTTGGGTTGCAAAAGTTTTATGCGACTCATAAAGTTAAAATGGGTTTGAAGAATAAGTCTCAAAAGACGTACATTCTGTGAGAGTGAGACAAGCAACGATAAAAACACAAAAATACGGCATTATGCCGTCTCAAATTGCTATCTTGCAAAACAAAATTAGAAAAGTAAAATATTGATGAGTTAATGAGACAATCGTAACGATGAACCAACATGATTATAGGCTATGCAAGGGTTTCGACCCAAGACCAAAATTTAGATTTACAAACCGATGAATTGACAAGACTGGGATGTCAGAAGATTTACCAAGAAAAGGTGTCTTCGGGAAAAGAACGCCCTCAATTAATGAAAATGATTGAGCATCTTCGGGAGGGAGATTGTGTGATGGTTTGGAAGTTAGACCGACTGGCACGCTCACTAAAAGAGTTGATAAATCTGGTAGAAGTTTTTAGAACAAAAAAAGTGCATTTTACCTCTATCAAAGATTCAATTGATACATCCACGGTTCAAGGACGACTATTGTTGAATATTTTTGGGTCATTAGCCGAATTTGAGCGAGATACTATCCGTGAACGCACCAAAGCGGGGCTTTCAGCAGCCAAGGCAAGAGGCAGAATGGGGGGTAAAAAGAAAGGATTGAGTCCAGAAGCGAAGAAAAAGGCAGAAACGGCAGTAATGTTATATAAACAGCAGAAATCTGCCATCGAAATTGCAGGAATAATCGGAGTAGGTAGAGCAACAGTTTACCGATATTTAGAAGAAATGGGACAAGAACGAAATTTGCAAACTGCTGATAATCAGTAAATTACAAGACTTAGTTTAGATTTGGCCCAAATGGTGATTTCAGCCCAAGTAAGGTTTTTTGGGTAGCTACTACTACTACCCGAAGCAATATCTTTCACCATTACTGTACCAGTTGCTGTACCATCAGACTTCCAAAGTTCAGTACCATTAACGCCATCGTCGGCTGAAAAATAAAGGTTGCCATTACCATTACAAAAATAATAAGGAGAAGAAGATTGAACATAAGGAGAGGTTACAGGGTTTATATCTTTTACCAATGCTGTTCCTGCCACCGTGCCGTTGGTTTTCCAAAGTTCTGTGCCACTGGTTGCATTAGTTGCTCCAAAAAAGACAGTACCATTTACATTGGTAAAAAATGGCGTTGAAGGTACAGCATAGTCATGGTATAATAAAATATCTGCTAACTTAAAAGTTCCTGCGGTGGTGCCATTGCTTACATAGGGTTTATAACCGCCAAAACCTTCAATAGCCCCAAAAAAAGTATTAGCATTAACCGACAAAAAACTAACAGGCAATGAGCCGCCCGCCGAAATATCTTTCATCATTGCCGTTCCTGCTACCGTACCGTCAGATTTCCAGACTTCAAAGCCGTGCGTAGCATCATAGCCCGTAAAAATAAATGTGCCATTTAGTACTGTACCAACTAAATAATCTTCGATATATGGGATTGGTGTAAAATCTTTCAGTAGCGTTGCTTGTGATGTTGGAGCATCAAATACCCAAGCTTGGTACTTTACATAGTTTGGGTCGGTTGGCGAGGTCAGAAAAAATAATTTAGTCCCATCAACCACTAAATTGTATGGATATGAGCTATCTACTCCTGGCACAATATCATTTACCATGACAGTCCCCGCAGCCGTGCCATTGGTTTTCCATAGTTCGGTACCATTTATGCCATTAGTGGCAGTAAAATAAAGTTCATTATTACAAATTTTAAAATCATTGACTTCCAAAGCACCATTCGTAGGATTATTATTGATGTTTTTAAATAGTGCCGTACCCGCCACTGTGCCGTCAGATTTCCAAAGTTCCCAGCCATTCGTGGCATCATAGCCAATAAAATAAATGGCATTGTTGTACGCCACAAGCGTTAAAAAGGAATAATACGATGAAAAAGAACAGAGTGAAGTTAGCGTTGAGTTATTGAGGTTGTATTTACTCAAACCAAACGTGGTATTTCTGAAAAATAAATCAAAACTGCTGGTAGCCGAATTAAAATTAAAAAGCAAGTAAAAAGCACCCGCTGTGCCAGCTATTATACTCGGCGTACTCCATGCCGTGCAACCAATAAAGCAAGATTGAGAAGTTTGCCAAATGCCATTATTACCTGCCAATAAATTATCACTCTGCACAAAAAAAACATTATCTGTAAACAACATAGGAGCATATTCAATATCAATGATTTGTCCATTATCACTGCCATTGGAGATATTACTCATCACCACCGTACCTGCTGCTGTGCCATCTGTTCGCCATAATTCAAAGCCATCGGCAGTTGTGGGTGAAGTTCGGGCATTGGCAGTAAACATCAGGTAACTGTTGCAAACAGTTAAGAGCCTCGGGTCAGAGCTTAGGATACTCGAACTAATATCTTTTACAAGCACCGTTCCTGCCTCAGTACCGTCAGATTTCCAAAGTTCTGTGCCATTGGTAGGAGTAGTTGCTACAAAAAACAACAAGCCACTAAACTCAATTAGTTCGTTGGTATAGTTAAAACTACCAGCATAGCCAGGATTGATGTCTTTGACCAAGTAAGTGCCTGCACCAGTGCCATCGGTTCGCCAAAGTTCTTTGCCATGAATATTGTCATCATGGACAAAAAATACAATGCTTCCCACCTTGCAATAGGATTGAGGTATTTCAAACCCTACGGTATTGATGTCTTTCAAAAGTGTGGGGGTTTGAGCAAAAACGCTGTTTGCTAAAAAAATGAGGAAGTAAAATAGTTTTTTCATATCTATCAAAAATCTGAATGGTTGATTCTTAGCTTTGGTTATTCATCAAATCTTCATAAATATCTTCTTGGGTAATGTCAATGTTGAAGTTGTCAATGTCTAAGAAATCAAAGCTGTCTTTACCATAAGATACTTTGGCAAAAAAGAATGTCAAGATTGAAAGGAATGTGATTTTCATGGAGGTAATTGTTTAATTAATGTAAGTTGCGTAGCGTAAAAAGTGTAAAATCCTTCAAGATGACGTTAAATTTGTTTTGCGAACTTAACTAACATCAAAATGAATGATTTTACAATTGCAATTTACTGTTTTGTGGACGATTTATTGTTAAAAATT
>JANXML010000086.1 GCA_025354645.1 Arcicella sp.
TTCCATCATTAAATAAAGAGTTGTAAGTAGTTCCTCTAAATTGAGCGGATGGATCAGTTGTGTTGATTTTCTTTACATCCAGAGTAGCTATCGGGTTGGGTACCCCACCAATGCCCACTTTTGCGTTTGCCAGTACATTACCTTTACTAATAACCTTGCCACCAACAATACTCATGGTCGTATCATTGTTAGAATATAAATACAGACTGCTGAGCACACCGCTTCCTTTACCCACATAAATATTTCTATCAATTGGTGAAGTGCTGTTTTTTATCGTCCTAATGTCGGCATCGGAGTTATTGACTGCCAAATTTACCCCACCGCCAACCGCATCGGCAGTTAAAGCACGGGTAGCCACATCGGCAAGATTAGCTTTATTTACGGCAAACGTATAAGGGGCATACGTAAACTCAGTGCGAGGCGTAAGTTCAATCTCGCTTTCTACGGTTATACCGACATAATACGGCACATTCCAAGGCAGGGAAGATATTTCAGTATCTATGTTGGCAGGATTTTTACCTACTCCCAATTGCACGGCATAAACCCCACCCACTACCGATACGGTGCTAAAAACGTTCGTCCAAAGTGCAGTTCCGCCCGTTTGGACATCATATATTTTGAAGGTCAAAACTTTGTTGCCATCCGCTACGGCTTTTCCGTTAGCATCTTTCAAAAAGCCCTGCATGGAGATTTTTTTAGATTGAGCAACGGCATTGAAAACCATGAAGAAGCCTAATAATAGGACAAAGAATATTCTGAGAATAGGGAAATTTCTTTTCATTTGCGTAAATGATTTAATTTTTGGTATGTGATACAAAAAGGTTAGAGCCTAAGAAGAAAGTATCTTAAACACATTGATATAATAGAATGACTTTAATCGTACAAAATTTTTGAATGATGCTATTGCATGAGAATAGTTTAACGCAAAACTATTTCGGAGAGGAAGGGTACACTAATTTTTAGCGGGACAAAAACGGGACAATATGCTCTTAAATCTAATTAAGAAGCCCTATTTGCAACATGAATTAAAAATAGAGATAAGTTATTTATAAATTTTAACGAATTATTTTAAAGTAATTCAATAACCTGTTCAATCGTTACTTCTTCGGCAAGATTCAATCGCTGACGTAAACGCAGTCTGGTTTTTCTGGCACTGTCTGGCGATATGCCCAACATCGCACCCGCCTGTTTGTTGTTCATTTGCAAGCGTATGATGGAGGCAAATCGTAGTTCGGCAGAAGTAATGCTTGGATTTGTGTTTTTGAGTTTATCAAAAAAATTGGGATATATTTTTTGAAATAATTTCTGAAATATCTCCCAATCTTCTTCCGTTAAAATGGTTTTTTGTTTCAATACTTCTAAATTTTGTTGTAAGTCAGGGTCGAGGTTATGCTGCTTTATTTTTCGTTGGAGACTTTCTATTAATTCCAAATTTTCAAAAGTAGTTTTTTTAAACAATTCCATTTGTTCATTTGCTTGCTCCAATTCCGCTTCTTTTAATTGTTGCCGTTGCTTTTGGTTTTTAGTTTGACGGTTATAGAAAAAAAATGCGATTAATGAAATCAATAAAATAAAACCAATGAATATATTACGATTCATTTTTTCCGTTTGTTGCTGTTTTTGTAACAATTCAATTTTGCTTTTATTATGTTCATCATCCAACCTTAACTGCACAATTTCGCTATGGCTTTTGGCTACCACGGCTTCCGTACTATCGTGAATTTTGTTGTATAACAGTGAATAATACTCGCTACTATCAACTTTATTTTGATATTTATAAACAGCCGCTAAGGTTTGATAAGTGTTGGCGATTGCACCACTATTAGGATATTCCTGCAACAATCGTAACGCCTTTTTCGCTTTTTTCAAGGCACTATCAGCTTTATTTTCTGTTAGATGAACTTTTGCCATCCACTGCAAATTGTTGGCGGCATTGAGAAAATCGCCCATTTTCATACTGGCACGATAATCTGCCTCAAAAAGTGGAAAGGCTTGCTTATATTTTTTTTGTGTAAACCATACTTGGGCTTTATTCGCATTCGGAATCGTTACCCAAACCTCTTCATTCTGGGTGGTAGCTGATTTGGCTGATTTATCAAAATAAAAAATGGCAGAATCATTTTGATGAAGTTTTTGATAAGTCATACCAATCGTATTCAACGTAGATACTTTCTGAGAATACTTACGCTCTTTCATTACAGCATAAAGTGCTTTTTTAGAATACTGAATACTTTTTTCGTATTCACGGGTGTGATACAAAAGTTCCCCCAATATACGATAGCGGTGACTTACGCCGTAAAACTTTTCAGCACCTACTTTTTCCACCAGCTCAATAGATTTAAGACAATAAAATAGCGCTTCCGCTACTTGCTGGCGTTCATTCAAAAAAATAGCGTATCCATAGCACCCATCTGCCAGTAATATTTCATTTTTTAGTTCCTTTGCCTTGTCAAGATTATTCATAAAATCAGCTTTCATAGCTTGGGTATAAAATTGACCCTTATAAAAACGTTCGATGAGTAATTTTAATAAACTAAACCTTGTCGTTAAAAACTCATTTTTTTCTTGTTTAACGCTCTTCTCAAGCACTAATAGGATTTTTTTTTGTTCATCGAAATTAAATTTTCTAATTTTTTCAAAAACTTCATTTAAACGAAAAGATTGTTCTTGGTCATCAGTAGCCAAATCCTTCATATACTGATTGATGGGATAATCTTGTGCGTATATCGTATGACTGAAAAATAGAATAATTATAAGAAGCCCAATTTTCATTGTTGATTTGAATTAGTGTTAGTAATATAAAATACAGAAGATTATGCAGCTCTATTAAGAATGGTGATATACGATAAGGCTTTGGGATTAATAATACGAATAGAATTTTTCGTAATAGAGCGAAATTCGCAAACTTTTGAATGAGAAAGAAGGATTTTAGATGGTTTTGAAGTCACCATAAATTTGTATTCAATTAATGGAATTTTCATAAATTTTGATGCGTTGATATTGCTAATTCAAAAATACGATAAAATTTGAAAGGTAATGAATAATTGATAGTAGATTTTAAGATTGATAATCAAAATTGAAAATTGTTTTAAAGTTGACTCATGATTTTACCTTCATTAGACCACAATAATCAAACATATTGGTTGTATAATAACAATCCCACAAAATTATGAAAGAACAAGATGTTGCTTTTCTAACCTCTTCCATGATGATTTTTGCTTGTTAGTTTCAGTTCTGGGCGATAGGGCAGAAATTATCAGCCTTGATATGCTGAGAGAGAAAGGAAAAGAAATTGCGGAGATTGTTTTGAAAAAGATTTCGTGAATTGAATACATCCAAATAAGATACAATTGTCTGAATCTGGATTCGTCAGATTTATAGATGTTTAGGATTTTCTCAATACATCAATCCACAAATCCCACACGGTGCGACGATTCGCAATCCAAATTCAGAAATTTCACTCCGTCCGCAAACTCTTCACAGGATTTGCTAATGCCACTTTATACGTTTGAAACGACACAAACGCAATAATTACTAAGCAAAACAAAAAACCTACGGACATAAAAATTTGCCAGTTTAGCTCAATGCGATAAGCATAATTGGTAAGCCAAGCGTTCATGGTCATTACGCCCAAAGGAAAAGAAATAACAATGGCAATTGCCATCAACAAGATAAATTCTTTCAAAAAAAGCATCACAATACTCCCGCTCGAAGCACCCAAAACTTTCCGAATTCCCAACTCTTTTGTGCGGCGAGTAATACTCAACGAAACCATACCCAAAATACCCAAAAGAACAATAATAATGGCTAAAATGGTGGCTACAAACGATGCTTTTTTAAGCTGAACTTCTGATTGATACAACTTCTGGAGTGTATCGTCCATAAAAACATATTCAAACACTGAATTTGGCATTAATTGCTTCCATTTTTGTTCAATCGTAGCCATAGATTCTGGAATATTTCCTGCTTGAATTTTGAAGGATAAATGTCGGTAAAATGGATTGTCTTTAATGTGAATGAAAAATAATGGTGTAATGGACTTATGCATCGAACTTATATGAAAATCTTTCGTAACGCCCGCAACTGTGAAAAGTTGAGGTGTATAGTGCATCCGAACTGTTTTCCCAACGGCATCAGAGGGCTTTTTAAATCCTAATGCCTTTGAAGCGGATTCATTCAAAACCAATTTCATAGGTTGAAAATTATCTCCTTTCGACTGAAAAAACTCGCCCGCCAACATCGGAATTTGATAGGTTTCAGCATATTTTTCATCGGAAGTTAAAGTTTGAATAAAAACGGCTTGCGTAGAGTCCTGACCAATTCTGTAAAGAGCGTTGCTATTGCCAGGGCTACCGTCGGGAATGTCATACGAAATACTGACTTCTTTAACTTCTTTGAGTCGAGCAAATTCATTTCTGATAGTTTCCATTTTGGCAATTCCTGCGGGCGACCAATCACGGGGAACTCTCATCGAAACAACATATTCTTTGTTATAACCCAAATCTTTATTGAAAAAATAGCTGACTTGTTTTGAAATCACTACTGCCCCCACGAAGACAAAAAGGGCAATCGTGAATTGAGAAATAATCAATAATCTTCGGAAAAGAATATTCTCTTTGATGAATTTTAATTTTCCTTTTAATGAATCAATGGAAGGCAAACTTGATAACACAAATGCAGGATAAATACCTGATAATAAGCCAGTTGATAATGATAATAGTAAACAAATTCCGTAAAAATAAGGCGAAACCAATCGCAAAGAAGGAATTTCTTTATTAAGAATTTGTCCGAAAAAGGGTTGAAATATTTCGTATAAAATCAGAGAAACGATAAGGCTTAACAAGGAAATTAAAACTGATTCTGCCAAAAATTGACGAATGATTTGTCCTTTCAAACTGCCCAGCATTTTTCTAACGCCAATTTCTTTTATTCTGGTAAATGAGTTGCCAATTGAAATATTTACGAAGTTTACAATCGCCATCAACAAAATAAATAATGCCACAAGCGTAAGCGTAAAGACCGTTTTTTTGATAACGCCATTGTTGGCTTCTAAGTAAACATTTTTTATTGGAACGAGATAAGGAGTAAGATTTTCAGCCAAATTTTGGGGAGCATTTGTCTTGATTAATTGAGCCATTGGCTTGGCTAAATCCGAGGGTTTTACGCCTTTTTTCAATTCGATATAGCCAACTCCGTAAGGATTGTTCCAAGTAAAAAATTGCTGCCTTCCCCAAAAATCATTACTGCCCACAAACGACATCAAAATGGGTAATTTTGGACAAATAAAATTCGTAATTGAGTTCAACGGAATTTTATCCAAAACGCCCGTAATCATAAAATCTCGCTTGCTGCCTGAATTAGATTCTGCCGTTAAAAGTTTACCCAAAACATCCAATTTTCCAAAATATTTAATGGCTTGTTCCGATGAAACCACCATCGTATTGGGCTGATTTAGAGCGGTTTGTGGGTTTCCGTAAATAAGTTTGAAGCCGTACATTTTTAGTAATGTAGAATCACCGATTTGTATATCTTCTCTAAAAATTTTATCGTCATTGGCAACCACCGAAGTAATGGCATCAAAGCCATAATAATTCTCAACTAAATCTGGAAAATTTGCTTTCAAAGACTTTGCCAACGGAGCAAGCGTTGTTATTTCCAAACCAATGTCAGACTTCTTCCATTTGCTTTGAATAACATACTGATTATCAACGTTTTTCAGTTCAGAATTCACTTGCAATTCTCCCCAAATATAGGTGCCCACGAGTAAGGTAAAAGTAATGCCAACCGATAAACCAAAAATAGAAACCAATGAATAAAACTTCCGCTTCATCAAGTTTCGCCAAGCAATTTTAAAGTAATTCTGTATCATATTTTCTGTCATTTATTTTGCTAACATGAAGATAATCAACAGAGTAGGGTTTGGTTTTGGCTTAACATTTTTTAACAAGGAAAATAAGAAAAAACAAAGATATTTCTTATTTCATTTGGTAATATTTATATTTGTTTAAACTTACATACAATCAATGGCAAAAGATATTTTTCATGAAACTGTAAAAGAGGCTTTACAAACTGAGGGATGGATAATTACTCATGACCCTTTGACTTTAAAGCTTTCTAAACGAAATATTTTTATTGATTTGGGGGCAGAGAAAATTATTGCTGCTGAAAAAGATAGCCAGAAAATAGCGGTGGAAATCAAGAGTTTTATAGGACTTTCGCCAATGACTGATTTTTATAAAGCCTTGGGGCAATATCAGCTTTACTATTTAGCATTAAAAAAACGATTACCCGATGCTGTTCTATATTTGGCAATACCACAAGAAAGCTATGAAATGCTAATTAAAGACGATATTTTAGCCGAATTTTTAGAAGAATTAGCTTTAAAATATATTATTTTCAATCCCGAATCTAAACAAATTGTACAATGGATAAGCTAAAAAAATATGAAAAGATTGTCAATGAAGTTATTTTAGGAGTTTCAGAAAAAATATCAGATATCGATTCGATACTGTCAATTGATAAAGTCCACGGACAATATCTTATTTTAATGGATAGTTGGGAGGGAATTGAACGAAATTATGGACCACTGGTTCACATTGAAATCAAACCAGATAGCAAAATTTGGCTTAGACTTGACGGTACAGATTTAGAAATAGGTCAAGAATTATTAAATAAAGGTGTATCGAAAAAAGATTTGGTATTAGCTTTCCATTCTCCACAAATGAGAAAATATACACAATTTGCAATGGGGTGAGTAGTTATTAGAACAGATTTGAAATTTTAGTATAATAATTTTTAACAGATAGACCCTGTAAAATTTATCATTTTACAGGGTCTATCTGTTAAATTTTTCTCCATTTCTCCCGCCTCAATTCACTCCGTCCGCAAACTCTTTACAGGATTCGCCAACCCCGCCCGAATCGCTTGATAACTCACTGTGGATAAGGCAATTACGATAGCGGCAAGCATTACCAACACAAAAACCCCCGCTCCAATTTCGATGCGATATTCATAATCTTGCAACCAATTTTTCATCGTGAAATAAGCAATTGGCGAAGCAATTACAATGGAAATAATCACTAATTTTAAGAAATCTTTTGATAACAAAGTGGTGATGTTCAAGACCGAAGCTCCCAAAACTTTGCGAACGCCAATTTCTTTGGTGCGTTGTTCTGCCATGAAAGATGCCAAGCCGAATAGTCCTAAACAAGAGATAAAAATGGCTAAAAATGCAACCCATAACGCCAGACTTCCGATGAGTTCCATGTACTTGAATTTCTTAGCGTATTGTTCATCCGCAAAGCGATAATCAAAAGGAAACCCTGGATTAAACTTATTGAAAATCGGAGTCATTTTTTTGATAGCTACCGATGCGGAAACATTCGGATTAATTTTTACAAAAAGAAAATTTACCCATGTTTTACTAAATACAATCGTCATCGGTGATACTTGTTGAAACGGTGAATCCATCTGCAAATCAGGCATTACGCCAATAACTTTGCGGGGCGAATCTTGCCAAGTTAGCAACTCTCCCACGGGATTTTTCAAGCCCATTCGCTTCACAGCGGCTTCATTCAAAATTACGCCCGATGAATCAGAGGCAAAATCAGTTGAAAAATCACGCCCAGCTTTTAGTTTTATTCCCAAGGTTTTTACGTAATCATAACTGGTGGCAATGGTACTGAACATGGTTGAATTATCGTCAGGTTTTGAACCTTTCCAAGTCCAACCCCCATTTCTGCTATAAATTTCGTAAGGTGGTGCCGATGATTTACAAATTGACGAAACCACGCCCGAAGCCAATAATTCATCACGAAGTGGAGCATAATTTTTACTAATATCAGAAGAATGACCAATCGTGAGCAAGCCAGAATTATCAAAACCGATAGGGCGATTTTTACCGTGTTGAATTTGTTGATAAATAATGACCGTTCCAATCATTAAGGCAATCGAAAAAGTGAATTGCATAACCACTAAAACCTGACGAGGTAAGGAAGCATTTTTGCCCATTCGGATTGTCCCTTTCAATACTTTGACGGGATTGAAAGATGATAAATAAAGAGCTGGGTAACTTCCCGATAAAAGCCCCGTGAAGACCGTAAAAAGCAACATTACGCTCCAAAAAAGTGGATTGGTAAATTGTAGCGAAACCTCTTTTTCAGTAAGTGAATTGAAGCTGGGCAAGGCTAATTCTACTAAAATCAAAGCAAATCCCAAGGCAATTAATGAAATAATCAATGATTCACTCAAAAACTGTCCAATCAACTCCCCACGACCCGAACCCATTGCTTTTCTGACGCCCACTTCTTTGGCTCTTTTTTCGGAACGTGCCGTGCTTAAATTCATAAAATTAATGCAGGCAATCAGTAAAATGATAATTCCAAAAATACCGAATAATCTTACGTATTTGATGGACCCGCCCGTGTTTACGCCGTCAGTATAATCATTATAAAGTTTCCATTTAGACATCGGATGCAAGATAACCTCGGGTTTTACGACCGTTTGATATTGCTTATTGTCAGGGAAATGCTTTAAAACGACATCTTTTATAGCGGTACTTGTTTTTTCAGGATTAACGCCAGCTTTGAGTTGGGCGAACGCCTGATATGAATTATTCCCCCAATTGGTAACTTCTCTCGCCATCGAAGGATACATTTTTTCTTGCAACTGCCAAGGCGTTAAAAAATCAAATTCGATGGTGGCATTTTTAGGTTGTTTTGCCACCACCGCCGTTACTTTCAAATCAACCATATTATCCATCTTTACAACTTTTCCAATCGCTTCTTTATTACCGAATAATGCCTTCGCAGTTTCATCGGTTAATACGATTGAATAAGGTTCTTTCAAAGGGTTTTTATCGCCTTTCAAAATTTGTAATGAAAACATATCAATACCCTCTTTGCTCAACGAATGCCCATATTTTATAATCTTATTATTCCCAATAACCAAAGAACGAGGTTGTCCCCAATCCATCATGGCAAGTGCCTGAAAATCAGGGTATTTAGCTTTCAATTCATCCGCTATTGGATAGGGAAGAGATTCTTGCGTACCCCTGTGTCCATCATACGTTTGGTGCATTTTCACTTGGTAAAGCGTCTCATAATTTTTGTGATGTTTGTTTGCGGAAAGCTCATCAATCATCCACAGACCGATTAGCATAGCCACCGCCATACCCACAGCCAAACCAGCAATATTAATGAAAGAATAGACTTTGTTTCGGAGCAAATTCCGAAGGGCAATTTTTAGATAATTTTGTAACATGACATTATTTTTTATGTATATTTGGGAAAAATAAATAGTATTAATTATGGAACTATCGACTGACAGAAAACGCTCTGTTTATGAAATTGAAAGGAATAAACCAGAACCTGATTTTCTTCATGGGGCAATTCAAGCCAATTTATCTTTTGAACTTGCCACTCAATATTCTACTCAATTTCGGATTGCGAATGAAGTGACATTGGGTACAAAACCTATAAACTATACACCCGACATCGTTTTATATACATCCAGAAAATTAGATTTCAAAAACGACCCTTTAATTCGCTCAGATGCTCCATTACTCTCTATTGAAATTCAATCAGCTTCTCAAAGTACCAAAGATATGACCAGCAAATTAGAACCTTATTTTAGTTTTGGTATTAAGTCTTGCTGGATAATTGCCCCCGACTTCAAAGCTGTCTTTGTTTATTCAAGTCCCTATCATTATGATTTTTTCCACGAAAAAGACATGGTAAAAGATTCTGTACTCGGTATTGAAATTTCGGTAGAAAAGATATTTGAATAATATATTTACCAAACCTATGCCAAATATATAAATATCTGATTATCAATAGTTTACAAATAAGATAAAAATAAACAGTGTCCGATATCGGACACTGTTTGTGCGTTAACGAACATAGCACTATTAACTATTAACCATTAACTATTAACTAATTTCTTCCTTTCCTTTTCTTTCTAAGAAAAACTCCGTAATTTTGCAGTCTTTTCAATAGAATATCGTGAAAAAGAGCGTATTAAATAATTACAAGATTGATATCTTTCGCCTCGAAAACAAGCAATATGTGCATGAATTTGAAGGAAGCGACGATTTTTTTGAAGTCCTCGACCAAGAATTAATCACAAAAGGAAATTTTAAGGCGAATGTCGTTCTTAACAAAAATGAGACGATGATTCAGATGATGTATAACATTACTGGAAGCGTTGAATTAACTTGTGATAGAAGCCTTGACCTTTTCGATTTTCCAGTGAATATTACCCAGAAAATGATTCTAAAATTTTCTGATCACAACGAAGAGATTACGGAGGAATTAATATTGATTGACCGCAATACCCAGTATATCAATGTTGCACAAGATATTTTTGATTTTATTGGCTTGCAAATTCCTATCAAAAAATTGCATCCACGCTTCGTAAAAGATGAAGTAACGTATGAAAGTTTGATGAAAAAATTTGAAGACGAGTACGACGAAGAAGATATTGATGAGGATGATTTAGAGGACGATGATGAGTTTAATTTTAGTGATGATGACGATGATAATTTTGAAATGAATAGCGAAGATGAGTTGGAGGATGAAGGAGAAATTGTTTATTCAACCATCAAAAGCGAAAGTCAAGATGATGGTGAGACGATTGAAACAAAGAAGCCTATCGACCCACGTTGGGAGGCTTTGATGAAGTTGAATAAAAATTAGTAATAAAATAAATAACGAATCATAATTTAAGGAAATAAAGAAATGGCACATCCTAAACGGAGAATTTCGACAACTCGCAGAGATAAAAGACGTTCACACGACTTTGGTACTCCAAAAACAATCACAACTGACCCAACCACTGGCGAAATTCATTTACGCCACCGTGCTCACGTATTCGAAGGAAATTTGATGTACAAAGGCAAAATGGTTGTTGAAGGATACGCAACACAGGCATAATTTATTGTTAGGGTTTAGGGGTTGGGCATTGGTGAAAACTAATTTTCAACCCCTAAATTTTGTTAGGCTTTTTGGTGAAGTTTGGACTTGAAATAAGTACAAACTTTTGAATAGTAGTGGGTTGTCTTTCAAATCTCAACCGAGCGACGGTCGCCCCAAAAAACCAACCCCCAATTATTTTTACGAAAAGATACTGATTAACATTTCATTAATCGTTAAATTTGTGGTTATATTATTTAACCTGAAAAATACATTAATGAAGATAGGTATTGATGCAATGGGCGGAGATTTTGCCCCCAAAGCAATCGTAGAGGGAATCATTTTAGCAGCACAAGAATTACCTGCCGACACTACCATCGTTTTGATTGGTGTGGTTCAGGATATTCAACAAATACTTGATAATCAGAATTTTAAGGGTACAAACATTGAAATCGTTGAAGCAAATGAGACCATTGAAATGGGTGAACATCCCGTTAGAGCCTTGCAATCTAAACCCAATTCCAGTATCGGAGTTGGGTTTAAACTTTTAAAGACGAGTGAGATTGATGTCTTTGCATCGGCAGGTAATACGGGTGCAATGATGGTTGGATCTTTGTTTTCGATTAAAACGATTGAAGGCGTACAACGTCCACCGATTGCAGGTTTTGCTCCTCAAACGGATGGAAATTTAGCGGTAATTTTGGATATTGGAGCAAATGCCGATGTGAAACCAGAAATGTTAGCTCAGTTTGGCGTTTTAGGGTCTATTTATGCAAAAGCGACTATGAATATTGAAACTCCAAGGGTTGGTTTGATGAACATTGGTGAAGAGCCAGAAAAAGGGTCACTAATTGCACAACAAGCCTTTAAATTGATGAAAGAAGATAAATCCATCAATTTTATTGGTAATATTGAGGGAAAAGATTTTTTCAAAGGCAAAGCCGATGTGATTGTAACGGATGGTTTTACGGGAAATATTCTCTTGAAAATGGGTGAATCTCTCTACGGAATCATGAAGGAAAGAGGTATTAGAGATGAATTTTTAGATAAAACAAATTACGAAGCCGTAGGTGGAAGTCCAATAATTGGGGTGAACGGAAATGTTATTATAGCACACGGTTCGTCGTCGGTGACGGCAGCAAAAAACATGGTTCATCTTTGTCGCAAGTTGGTTGAATCAAAAGTTACTGAAAAAATTAAAGAAGCGTTAAGGTAGGTATAAGGTCGTAGGTATGAGGTTATAGGTATTAGTTCGTAGGTATGGGGTATGAGGTGTAAGGTCGTAAATTTAAAAAGTAGATAGCGTTATTTTATTCAACTCTTTCACATTTTAACTGCATCCTTTCACCAAGATTTACATTCATTATTTACCTCATATTTACTACCTCATACCTCATACTTACTACCTACTACCTAATAAAATGTTATGACCAAAATAACTGCTGCAATCACGGGCGTACAGGGATATGTTCCCGAAGACATACTTACAAATGCCGATCTTGCCAAACTTGTTGACACGACCGACGAGTGGATTATGACTCGAACGGGGATAAAAGAACGTCATATTTTGAAAGGTGAAGGAAAAGGAACTTCTGTGATGGGAATTGAAGCGGTGAAAGGTTTGTTAACGAAAACCAATACTAAGCCCGACGAAATTGATTTATTGATATGTGCAACCATTTCGCCCGACCATTTTTTTCCTGCCACTGCGAATCTTATTTGTGAAGCCGTAGGAATAAAAAATGTGGGTTCTTTTGATGTTGCCGCCGCTTGTTCTGGATTTATTAATGCTCTCACAACGGGTGCAATGTTCATAGAATCAGGACGTTACAAAAAAGTAATTGTGGTTGGAGCCGATAAAATGTCATCAATCGTTGACTATACTGACCGAACAAGTTGCGTTTTATTTGGTGACGGTGCAGGGGCAGTTTTATTGGAGGCGAATTATGAAGGGCTTGGCATTCAAGATTTTATTTTAAAATCGGATGGTTCTGGGGCAGATTATCTCATTCAAAAAGCGGGTGGAAGTGCTTATCCACCAACTCACGAAACGATTGATAAACAATGGCATTTTATTCATCAAGAAGGTCCAGCGGTGTTTAGATTTGCGGTAACAAAAATGGCGGATGTCTCGGCTGAAATCATGGAAAGAAACAATTTGACGGGTGACGACATTGCTTTTTTAGTACCACATCAAGCCAACAAACGTATTATTGATGCCACGGCAAATCGCATGGGTGTTGGCGAAGACAAAGTAATGCTTACCATTCAAAAATACGGAAATACCACCGCTGCAACCATTCCGCTGTGTTTGTGGGATTATGAATCTCAATTGAAAAAGGGCGATAATCTAATACTGGCAGCTTTTGGCGGAGGGTTTACTTGGGGAAGTATTTATTTGAAATGGGCGATATAGGTTGGGGATTGGTTGAATAGTTTAGATATTTAATTTGAAAAATATAAAACGATGCAAGCAATTAATATTACAGCCTATCCAAGCGATATGTCACAGATAGTAGCCATTAAAGCCGTAATGAAGGCTTTAAAAATAAAATTTGAAGTAAGTAAGCAAGAACTATATAACCCAGAATTTGTTGCTAAAATTAAGAAAAGTAAGCAACAGCATCGTGACGGAAATTTTGTGACCGTTGAGAGAGAAAATTTTAAGTTTTTTTTAGGACTGGAATAAGGCGAGATTGTTTAAAACCCTTCGTATATGAGCTTTGTCATTGCGAGGTACGAAGCAATCTGTTTGAATTTTGCAAGGGTGTTTGAAATCCTCTGCCCATAGCTGAAAGATTGCTTCGTGCCTCGCAATGACAGAAATATTAACCACTTAACTAACTGATAATCAAACATTAAACCATTCTTGTGAAAATTTGCCTTTGTTGGAGTTTTCTCCAACAATCGGACGAAAACAATAGAAAATTTATATCCGATTACTTACGCAAGTGTTGTTTGTGAAAACACAAACAACGGCACAAAAAAATACATACAAAAACAATACAGTAAAAACATAAAATGGCAAATACCGCAGACATTAAAAACGGATTAGTAATTAAATTTAACAACGATTTATTCTCAATTGTTGAATTCCTTCACGTAAAACCAGGCAAAGGTCCCGCTTTTGTGAGAACAAAATTGAAATCTTTGAATACGGGTAGAGTTATTGATAATACCTTCAACTCGGGGGTAACGATTTTCCCTGTACGGGTTGAACGTCGGGTTTATCAATATCTTTATGCGGAGGAATTTGGCTTTACGTTTATGGATAACATTACTTTTGAGCAAGTTACGCTGAACAAAGAAATGGTTCCTGCCTCAGATTTGATGAAGGAAGGACAGGAAGTTGAGATTCTTATCAATACCGAAACAGACTTACCAATCTCATGCGAAATGCCGATGTTTGTGGAATTGGTGGTTACTTACACTGAAAATGGAATTAAAGGCGATACTGCAAATGCCCCTAAAAAACCCGCAACCGTGGAAACAGGAGCAACAATCACCGTTCCATTATTTATCCAAACAGACGAAAAAATTAAAGTAGATACTCGTACTTATGAGTACGTTGAAAGAGTTAAAAATTAGGGGTTAGGGGTTGAGAATTTAGGTAATTAGGGATTAGGTAATTGGGGATTAGTTATCAGAAGCTATAATCTTTCTGGTCAACATAAAATGTTCAATCTCTGACCCAAATCCCCAATTACTAATTATCTAATCCCTAACCACTAACCCCCAAAAAAATGGAAAATAAAGAAATTCAAAAACTCCTTGACTTTATTGCACAGTCAAATCTTGATGAGGTAAGTATCGAAACCTCTGAACTGAAATTATCGGTAAAAAGATACGGTGCTGCTCCCGTGGTTCAGCAAGTGATTGCCTCAGCTCCGCAAGTTTATGCTCCTTTGGCTGTTGCTCCCGTAGCACAGTCATCAGCTCCTACTGCTCCTGTAATAGCTCCACCCGTTGTTGCTTCCAACAGAGTTACGATTAAATCTCCAATGATTGGAACGTTCTATCGTTCATCAAGTCCCGACCGTCCTTCGTTAGTGGAAGTGGGTTCCGACATCTCGAAAGGCGATCCTGTTTGTATTATTGAAGCCATGAAATTATTCAATGAAATTGAGTCTGAAATCTCAGGACGTATCGTTGAAGTATTGGTAGAAAATGCCACACCAGTAGAATTTGACCAACCTCTTTTTGTTGTAGAACAGTAATTTAGGTGTTAGGTATGAATTATGAGGTATGAGGTATAAGGTTTATTCATCCAGATAAGTCTAATAATGACATAAGTAATGGAAATACCTAATACCTCATACCTCGTACCTCATACCTAATACCTCATACCTAAAATATGTTTAAAAAAATACTCATTGCCAATCGTGGCGAAATTGCGCTTCGGATTATTAGAACTTGCCGAGAAATGGGCATCAGAACGGTTGCGGTTTATTCAACTGCTGATCGTGAAAGTCTTCACGTAAAATTTGCGGATGAAGCTGTTTGTATTGGACCTCCGCCAAGCCGACAATCATATCTAAATATTCCTGCCATTATTTCTGCCGCCGAGGTTACGGGGGCGGATGCCATTCATCCAGGCTACGGTTTTTTATCGGAAAATGCTGAATTTTCAAGGATTTGCCATGAATATGGTATTAAATTCATTGGAGCAACTGCCGATCAAATTAATTCAATGGGCGATAAGGCAACTGCCAAAGCAACCATGAAAAATTCGGGTGTTCCCGTGATTCCAGGGTCTGAGGGCTTAATTGATACGGTTGAAGAAGCAAAAATCTTAGCGAAAGAAATCAAATATCCCGTGATTATCAAAGCTACGGCTGGTGGCGGTGGACGTGGTATGCGAATTATTCGCCACGAAGATGAATTTGAAAAACTTTGGGACGATGCCAAAACAGAATCAGCGGCGGCATTTGCTAATGATGGTTTATACATGGAAAAATACGTTGAAGAGCCACGCCACATCGAAATTCAAATTGTGGGCGACCAATTTGGCACGGTTTGCCATTTATCGGAGCGTGATTGTTCGATTCAACGTCGTCATCAAAAATTGTGTGAAGAAACGCCTTCGCCAGCTCTTTCGCCTGAGTTGCGTGAGCGTATGGGAACGGCAGCGGTGAAAGGTGCGGCAGCCATCAAATATGAGGGTGCGGGTACGATTGAATTCCTTTTGGATAAAAATGGAGACTTCTATTTTATGGAAATGAATACTCGTATTCAAGTGGAACATCCTATTACTGAGGAGGTTACGGATTTTGATTTAATTAAAGAACAAATAAAAGTAGCGGCAGGAATTCCAATTTCAGGTAAGAATTATTTTCCAAAATTGTTCGCTTTGGAATGTAGAATAAATGCTGAAGACCCAGCGAATGGATTTCGTCCGTCGCCTGGAAAAATCACTAATTTGCATTTGCCAGGTGGTCACGGCATTAGAATTGACAGCCACGTTTATTCGGGATATACGATTCCACCAAACTACGATTCAATGATTGCGAAAGTGATTGCAACGGGGCAGAGTAGAGAAGAAGTGCTGTTGAGAATGAAGCGAGCCTTGCAAGAATTTGTGATTGAGGGAATTAAAACAACGATTCCATTCCACATCAAATTAATGGACGATGAGCGATTCAAATCAGGCAATTTCACTACAGCATTTATGGAAGGATTTGATTTGAGTAATTTGTAAAAATAATAACAAAAAGCCCTCTGAAATTGATTTTTGAGGGCTTTTTTAATTTAAAATCAAAAATAAAACTGAAATAGTTATCTTCGCTCTACGAACCAATTTATCAATTGTTTATGATTATTCCAATCCAAAAAACGAGTAATGAAGTCAAAAACTTTGTTTTCAGTCCATACTTCGGTGATGGACTTCGGATAACTTTTGGAGTTGTTTTACCGAGTTTAATTCTTGCCCAATTTAATTTATTACAAATTGGGATTACCGTTTCTTTGGGTGCTTTGTGTGCAAGTATTGTGGATTCGCCTGGACCAATCACGCACCGACGTAACGCCATGTTTATGACCATCGGTATTGTCACTATCGTATCATTATTAACCGCACTTTGCAACTTCTCTGTATATCTTCTTGGAATACTGATTTTTGGAATAACATTCTTATTTTCAATGCTTTACGTGTATGGCGTAAGAGCAGCATCCGTGGGAATTGCGGGATTGTTGATTATGACTTTGGGCATTGGGGATATTCGCCCCTTATCCCAAATACTACTTTATTCTCTTGAAATTTTCGTGGGTGGATTGTGGTATATTGCCTTGAGTTTATCACTTCATCGGATTATGCCCTATCGTCAAGCACGCTTAATTTTGGGGGAATGCTTACTTGAAATAGCTGATTTTATGCGAATTAAGGCAGGATTTTACCAAGAGGGAATGGATTACGAAGCGAATTATAAAAAGCTAATCGAAGCACAAATAGCGGTTAATGAAAAGATTGATGCGGTGAGAGAACAATTATTTAAAAGTCGTGAAATTGTGCGTGAAAGTACTCAAGAGGGACGTTTTTTATTAGTCATTTTTGTTGATATGGTGGATTTATATGAGCAAATTATGTCCACTTTTTATAATTATCAAAACCTGCATAAACAGTTTGATAAAACGGGAATTCTAACTGATTTTGAGAATACACTTCATCTCTTAGCCGCCCAAATTGAAGAAATCGGGGCTTCTTTAAAAGACGGGACAAATCCAAATCTTTCGCTTAAATTACCCCGAAAAATTAAAGATTTGAAATTAGAAATTGAATCTCTGGTGAGATTGAAAGAAAATGAGAATTCTCCAGTTACTTTTTCAAATATAGGTCTTCAGGCTTTAAAAAACATTGAAGTAAATATTGAGAATATCTATCTGAGAATCAAGAAGATACGTGAATATTTTAGAGAGAAAAAATTGAAGACCTTACTTAAAAATGATATAAAAATCGCCTCTTTTATTTCTCATCAAGAATATGAATTAGATAATTTTACGGATAATTTAAACCTAAAATCAGAGAATTTCAGACACGCTCTTCGTATTTCGGGTATGATGTTGATTGGATTTATTATTGCTCAATCCTTCCATTTTCTACACAGCAATTGGATATTGCTCACAATTGTTGTTATTATGAAACCTGCTTACAGTTTAACAAAAGAACGTAATCTTGACCGTTTGATTGGGACGATTTCGGGGGCATTTATTGGCATGGTAATTCTTAATTATGTTACTGATAATCGAATACTTTTTGCAATTCTATTGGTTTGTATGTTAGGGACGTACAGCTTTCAACGCAAAACCTATCTTGTCAGTGTGGTTTTTATGACACCTTTTATCTTAATTCTCTTCGATTTTTTGGGTATGGGAAGCCGTGCTTTATTTATCGAACGGGTATGTGATACGCTCATTGGCGGGGGTCTTGCCTTTATTGGAAGTTACATTTTATTGCCAAATTGGGAACATGAAAAACTCAAAAAAACCTTAATTGAGATGCTGGAAGCTAATTTGGCATATTATCATCAAGTTTCGCAAATGTATTTTGGCGTGAAATATGACAGAATACCTTATAAAATTATTAGGAAGGAAGTCTTTGTGAGAAGTGCCAATTTAGCTTCTGCATTTCAAAGAATGTATTCAGAACCAAAGCGTAAACAAGTGAGTATTAATGAAATCCATAAATTTTCTGTATTAAATCATTTGCTATCGTCATACGTTGCCACGCTTGCCTTATATGCAAGTGAACATTTTGAGGAAATTGCCGATTTTGAAGATTTAAAAATCATTGCTCAACATACTGAAACCATGCTGAAAGAATCAATGAAAATTATTGAAGGAAGCGAATTTGTAACAAAGGAGAATATTCATATTTTGAAATTGAAAACTAATCAAGAGCCTGACGAGGAATATCAAATAGTAATACCTGAACAGTTTATGAATATTCAAAAAGCAGCTTATGATATTTGTAGGATTTCGGAGCGGATTCAATTGTGAACGTTACTCCGAAAATTCTTTATCCACAATTGTCTCTTTCACAATAAAAAGTGGTCTGTTTTTTGATTGAAAAAATACTCTCAAAACATATTCCCCAATCACACCCAAAGCAAATAATTGTACGCCACTGAAAAGAATAATGATGAATAATAGTGAAGTAAAACCTTCAATAACTTCTTGGAAAAATAACTTTTTAATAATAACGCTAATAAAGTAGATTAGAGCCACCAAAATTGCCAAAACGCCCAAGCGAGAAACAAACTTAATTGGAAATTCACTAAAATTGAAAATCCCGTTATAAGCCAATTTGAACAACATTGAAAATGAGTATTTTGACTCGCCCGCTTGACGTTCTGAACGTTCATATTCCACCCCAATTTGCTTAAATCCTACCCACGTCCGCATTCCTCGTAAATAGCGACTTTCTTCGGGCATTTTATTCATGATATTGACCACTCGACGGCTCATTAAAGCAAAGTCGCCGCTGTCTAAGGGAATGTCAATATAGGAGATACTTTTTAACATTCTATAAAATAAAAAATAGCTCATACGCTTCAAAAAACCTTCTTTTCGCTTTTTTCTTACGGCATACACTACATCATTTCCTTGTTGTAGATACGGATAAAACTCGAGTAAAAGTTCTGGTGGGTCTTGCAAATCTCCGTCAATCACCATCACGCCTTCCGATCCTCGGGCGTGGGCTAAACCAGCAGTTAAAGCCAATTGATGCCCATGATTTCTTGCCAGAAAAATACAGTGATAACGCTCGTCTGCAAGGGCAATTGCTTGCATTAATTGAGCAGTATTATCACGACTTCCATCATCAATTAATACAATTTCAATCTTTAAAACCGATGAGTCCATTACCTCATTCAATCGTTTGATTAGATGTGGAAATGTTTCATTTTCGTTGTATAAAGGGGCAACAATTGATATTTGGGGCTTATTCAAGGTAATATGCGTTAAATAAATTATAATTCAAAGGTAAGTATGATTGGTTAATAGTTACTGGTTATTAGTTATTTGTAATTATATAATCTGAATGATTTTTGATGGTAAATATTGTATAAATGACTGATTATTAACCAATTAAAGGTTATATTCTCTTATTCAATAACTTTTAACAAATTATTAATAACTGAATTTTAGAAATTTACATTAATAGTCTGATTGGCATTAAAGATTTTTTTGGTATCAGCATTCACCCAAAATATGCCAATTTGATATGTATCGGGAACAAGATATTGTGGTGGAATTTGCATGGCTATTTCCTTCTTAAAATACCCTAAAATATTTCGTTTTTGATATATTAAGTAGGTTTTTTTGGCTGATTTTAAGATTAAATATACACCATCATTTATGCCAATTCCCATCGGTAAGTCTCTGTTAACAATAAAAACTTCGTTATTCATTTTTAAAATTTCAACTTTAATAGGCTGATTATCAGGAAGTTTTCTTAATATCTCTGTTTCAGAATCAGTA
The DNA here is from genome assembly GCA_025354645.1 of Arcicella sp. Classification (GTDB taxonomy): domain Bacteria; phylum Bacteroidota; class Bacteroidia; order Cytophagales; family Spirosomataceae; genus Arcicella. Next base: position 20,385 of record JANXML010000086.1, read on the forward strand.
AAAATAGTTTTCGGATATTGATAAATTCCTTTTGAAACAAGGCGATTCATGGCAGTTTGTACGTAGCGGTCAAAATCTGAGCCAACGATAGGTCCAAAGCCAATTTGGTTATGTTCTTGATTGAAAGCACGAACCAGTAAGTCTTTCCTACGTTCGTGGACTTCGGGTAGAAATTTTATGTAAGAGATTAAACAAAAAACTATACTGCCAATTAATATCCATTTGAATGGTTTTGGAGATTTAGTAAATTTTAACCAACCTGTCAACAACATTAAATAGACGACTACTAACATTGTGGCGGGATAAATTTTATAATTCCCCACAATCATCACAAAATAGCCAAATCTTGGACGTAAGATTGCAATTACTACGGCATTGATTACTAAGAAAAGAAAGCAACCCAAGATAATATAATTGGATGGTTCAGCATTAAATTTTGCTTGCAACTTTGACCAATATTTACTGATTGAAAAATCTTCGTGAAAAGCCATTCCTTTCAAGAACATCCACCAAATTGCAACTCCAATGAGGATAAACCCAGCGATTGTTGGCATGATGGAACGCACTAAAATTGGACTAAGTGTCTGAAAATCAAGGCTTCCACCTAAATGTGTAAAGAATCCAAAGAAACTTTCGTGAGGATGATGAAAGAAATAATCAAAGCCTTGGTCATTGGCTTGGGTATCGAATTTATAGAAGTATAATTTGAAAGTAACAATCATAAAAATCAGCCATACGCCCAACATTTTATAACGCCCTTGCAAAGCCAAAATAACGATACCAACCATCCAATAGAACAGTCCATTGCTCATCGTAAAACTATCGAAAAATATGGCAAAAGTTGCTCCCAAAAACGTCCAAACCGTATTTTTCGAGAGTAAGTAAACCCCTAAAAGTCCAAAGAAAACGACTGGTTGATATTGAAAACCCGTGATTGTCCAAATACTTGTGAGGTAATATTGAGGGTGCAAAAGTAGGAGAGGGACAGGGATAAAATAATAAACGGGTAGTTTTTGTTCCTTAATCACTCGCCAAAAAATCCATAACATTCCAAAGAGTGTAATATTGGAAACAATGGTAAGCGTCCGCATATTGAGTGTACCCGTAAGGGCATAATGCAACAGATTCATCAATTTAGCGTAGATGATGCGGTGTTCATTATTGGGTTTAAACATCAGCCAAACTCTTTCATCGAAATTTTCGGCTTCGAGAAAGCGACCTAAAAAATCAGGAAAAGCGTCTGTATCGTCCATCCAAGGCACATTCACGGCGTAGATGAAGAGCATTAGAATGAAAAAAAAGATAGGTAGAATGATGCCTATCGGGGTTAATGTCTTTTTCAAATTTAGGGGTTAGGGGTTGGGGGTTAGGGATTAGGGATTGGAGATTAGGGATTGGGGATTAGGAAATTATGGACTCATAAGATCAAGAGTGATGTTCATTTCACTGAATTTACATCTAAAAAAACTCTTTTTTATTAATTCCTTAGTTTCCAATTCCCTAATTCCTAATTCCCGATTCCTAATACCCAACCCCTAACCCCTACTATTTAAAAGTTAATTTTTTCATGCACAATATATTCAGGTCTGTTCTTGATTTCCTCGAACATATTGCCCAGATATTCGCCCAAAACGCCAATCGTCAGGAGTTGAATTCCTCCAAAAAAGATTAGGGCAATAATGGTTGAAGCCCAACCTGGCACGATGCTATTTGACCTATAAATCAAACCTGTGATGACCCAAATTGCCAAGCCAATGCCAATAAAAATACTGATTAAACCTATTGTGAGGGCTAATTTTAAAGGTTTTTTACTGAAATATAATAAACTGGTAGAAGCAAATTTTATCATTTTCGAGAGCGGATATTTTGTCTCTCCCGCAAAACGTTCTTCTCGTACATACACCACAGGCACTTGCTTGAAGCCAATCCAAGAGATTAATCCACGAATGTATTTGTTTTTTTCAGGTAAACTTTTAAATGCTTCAATGACGTGTTTATCAATTAATCGGAAATCGCCTGTATCAACAGGGAGGTGTGTGTCCGACAAAAAATTAATTGTTTTATAGAAATATTTTGCTGATATTTTCTTAAAAAATGACTCTCCTTTGCGTTCTCCACGCAAGCCATAAACCACGTTGGCGTTCTGTTCAAGGTATATTTTGACCATTTCTGGAAATAGTTCGGGCGGGTCTTGAAGGTCGGCATCAATGATAATGGCAACTTCGCCTTTGCAGATATTTATGCCAGCAGTAACGGCGGGTTGATGTCCAAAATTTCTGGAAAAACTTAAAATTTTTACGTTTGAATCCTTTTGTGAAATTCCTCTTAATAATTCCAACGTTTTATCACGGCTACCATCATTTATAAAAATTAATTCATAGCCACCGTGCTGGAAACTTCGCATGGTTTTGTCCACCCGTTCGTAGGTATGCGAGATGACTTGCTCTTCATTGAAACAAGGAATAATAATGGAAATAAATAAGTTTTTGGTTTCTTGCATATTGTTATTTTACTCTTTCAAAATTATCACTTTCTTTTCAAAATACGTGGCATAGCATTTATTCCAAAGATGTTGTTCGTTAGTTTTTATTTCGTCGAAACAGAGTGATTTTGGAATATTTTGTAAAGGAGCTACATAAATAGTATCACTTTTAGAGGTTCTGATTTGTTCATAACGCTGAGTCATTTCTTGGTCGTAGCGTTTGGCAATTCCAAGGCGGATATCGGCGTACATGGTTTTTAGGTTGTTGCCAACGAGAAAAATATATGTGATTGTTATGAAAATAAATGCTCCAACGATTAACAATTCATTTGAATATCCTATGTTTCTATTTGAATAAGTAAAATAAGTAACAGTCACGATATAGAAAACTCCGAGCGTAAAAATAGCAAAAATTATGTTTTTTACACGATCAGGTACGCCCATATCATTACCATAATGTATAACAAAAAACATCATAAAAATCAGAATAAATAATCCTACAGTTGGTATCCAAATCTTAATTTTGAAAATATTAGAAGGTGTTTTTACGAAATATTTTGGCAGAAAAAATCTATAATAAGGTATGGCAAAAAATAGTAACACTTTCGACCATTGTAAGGAGGATTGTAAGGTTGATTTTAGTGCATTTATCAATGATTCTGTAATGGCTCCACCCAAAACATTTCCCCCAACCAAGCGAGTTTGATTACCTTTTGCTTGAATTACCCAAAAATAAGCGAAGTATAATCCGATTAACATTAAGGCAAAAATGAAAGTATCAAAACGCTTTTTGAATAATAAAATGTAACCCCAAATCATACCCAAAAAGGCAATCGTAAACAGCATCATTACTTCATTTGAGCCTACGATGAAGAAAACCAAAGTGGCTGCCAACAAGGCAATCCAATATTTAATTCGTTGATATTGAGGCTGATAATACCGCAAAATTACAACGATTAAGTACATGAAAAAACAAAGAGACGTTGGGAAAATAAAAACCGAGGTGTACCAGAAAAAAGTATCAACAACGGATGGTGAAAAGATGATGAAAATGCTTAGGAAGGTAATGGTGAGTATCGTCTGTGAAGACACAGACAACAACGGCTTCAAAACCTCCCCAATGAAAGTATAGGTCGCATGAAATAATAATCCTAAAATCAAAAACGGCATCACTTTCACAAACCAAAAGACTCCGTAAGCTAAGGGCGTAGCATGAAAAATCATGTTGGAAATATACCTTCCCGACCAACCGTCGTAATATGATTTTTGGGCAGACCAAAAACCATGGTCACGGGTCATGTAGGCAAAACAATAATCATCTGCAACCGAAGGGTGATTATACATTGACAGTATGCCAATTGGAACAACTGTTACGATAAAAAGTAGCCAAAGGGCTGAATTTGCGAGGTTTTTTTGGGTAAGCACTGATTTTAAATTTTTGATTTATTAATTTTTAATGTGCAATTATCGGTATGCAAGTAAAAAAGTAAGGAATGTAGCCCTTATATTTCACGGCTATAATTGAAAATTATCACAACTTCAATTTCGAGTTACTATACTGAATTTCGTATTTCCCGTTTTGCACTTTCAAAAGTCCAACGGTATATTCATCGGGGATGAAAGTATTCTTTAAAATATCGCATTCAAAGCCTTTCCAGAATAAATTTTGATGAAAAATCAAGTCTCTTTTGCTCTTATTTCTTTGACGAATTAAGGGTAATAAATAGGTATTTCTTTTGGATTTAAGCACAATATTTTGTTCAATCTCAATGGGATTCTCAACATTTAAAGTCTCATCTTTCAAGACGAAACGGTCCTTCTTTTGTATTAAAGTGAAAGCTAAGTCCTTGATATTCTGCACAGTATCTTTATTGATAGCGTCTTGAAATTGCGTAAAAGGCAACGTTGGCAATTGATACACGCCCGTTTTGATGGCTTCAATATTTACAACATCCACTTGATTGGTCCAATCGTTATCGAACGGATATAGTACCCAACTATTGTGAAATTTAAAATTGAATGTTCCAGCCACTAACCTTTCACGATAATAGACGTTGTAGTTGTGCCAAATGTAATATGAATAGACACAAAGGAACATTAAAATTGGTAAAAATATAGTTAAAATTGCTTTTCTGACTGTTCCTTTTGTTAATAGTAAACTGAATAAATAGGTCAAAGACATTAACAAAATACTCATAAATCGGTATCGACTCACGAACATTTCATCAAAACCATGCTCGCCCGTATAACGTGAATATGCCACTGCCCCTGCCGACATACACAAGACAATTATTGAGGATACTAAGAACAAAATATCGGATTCTTTTTCAGTGGTTTCTTTTGGGGTGCTATTAAAATATTGTCTCAACAACCAAATTCCTCCGTAAGTCAAAAATCCTAAAATAATCAAGCCAATCAATGTTGCGGTGATGGGAGCGTATTGATGCAAATGTTGAACGTCCACATAAGACCCAATCATCAACACAAATCCTGTAAGAATATTAGGAATTGAAAAACTGGGTGGATTGATGGTTGAAGGCGTATAATTACTAAAATATACCGTTAAACATACAACCGCCACCAATGCTATGATGCCCAAATGTTTGTATCGTTTTTGATAAATAAGAATCAACGTTGCAGGAAAAAATACAAACATTCCATTACTGAAAATGAAAGTTACTAAAACTGCCGACAACATGGCAAACGTAAAATATCGTGGTTTCTGATAACTGAGTAGATAAAACGTTACCATTTGCCAAAGCCCAATCGGATAATAAAGCCAGGCACATCCCATCCAAAACTGGTTTTCGTAGGTCTGCATTTGGAAAATCAAGAAAGGAATTGGGAGAAAATAAGCGATATTCCAAGCGTGTTTTCGGAAAAATCTCCAAAAAAGAAATAAAATTCCGAAGAGCGTTAAATTACCTAATTGGGCAAAAGTAAAAAAGTTGAGTGTCCCCGTGATTTTATATAATAAATAAGCCACTAATCTCGAAACAGGCGTTTTATGTTCGGTTATGGTGTGCTGCCGCATGAAAATCCGAAATATTTCAGAAAATGACTCACTCTTATTGACATCAACAACTGCCTTTGTGTAATAAAGATTATCGTCCAAAAAAGGGACGTTGATAGTGTATTGCCAAACGTAATAAACAAAAAATAAAATGGGCGTAATTCCGAGAAGTATAATGAGGTATTTCAGCGTGTTTAATTTCATTCGTTGGTTTTTTGTATCATGGGGTAAATCAAAACTGTCCCCAAAATTACCAAAGTTCCTATGTAAAACCCTGTTGTCATGCGTTCTTTTTCTCCAAAAACTACGTAAGCAAGGATAATTCCGTAAACTGGTTCCAAATTGAGCGTCAGATTGAAAGTATATGCCGAAAAAATTCTCACTAAATTAACTGATTCAGTATAGGCATAAATCGTGCAAGCAAAGGCTAAAATTAAAATCCAAAGCCAATCCAACCCTTGTGGAATCACAACAATATTGGTATTCCCTGAAACCAAAATATACAACATTGGAAAGGCAGTACTGACAGCAACGCCCAACATTTCATAAAAAGTGATGATTTCAGGAGAATATTTTTTAGAAAATTGACCGTTTAATACAGAAAAAATTGCTCCAAGAATGGCACAAATAATACTGAGAACTAAGCCCCAGATATGGTTAAATTCAGATACAAAGATGAAATACAAGGCAAAAACAACCACAATTCCCATAAAAACTTGCAGGGGTTGAATTTGTTTTTTGTTCCATAATGGTTCAATAAAACTTGTCCAAAGGGAAGTTGTTGAAAGCCCTACTAAGGAAATGGCAATGGTTGAAACTTTGGCGGAATAGAAAAAAGTAAACCAATGGAGAGCAACCACGATTCCACCCGTCCCCAATAATTCCCATTGGGCTTTTGTGTCAATTTCAATAGATAAACCTTTGATTTTGAAGTAGATATAAAATCCAAGTGTTGCCAAGAAAGTACGAAAAAATACTAACCCCAAAGTATGAATCGAAATTAATTGACCAAGAATAGCCGTAAATCCAAAAATAAGAATGACAAAATGTAAGGTGAAATAGTCTTTAAAAGTGGTCTTCATAATGTTGGATTTACGTGTTATTGAGGTAATGATGGAACGCAGATGACGAATATGCCTTTGGCAACACAGATTTTCGCAGATTTAGAAATAGAATTATAATTAGAAAATCTGCGTAAATCTGCGTTGCAAAGCATCTGTGTCATCTGCGTTCCATCTCATCTTGGCACAGCTCGATAGAGAATCATGCCGATGATAGTGAATACAATATTGGGCAACCAAACTGCCAATAATGGTGGCATCCCGCCTGATTGGGCAATTCCTTTGCTCATCATAAAAAAAAGAATGTATAAAAATGCCAACATAAAACCCAGAGCAATCTGAAATCCTACGCCTCCACGTGCTTTGCGAGCAGACACAATTACGCCAATAACCGTCAAAATTACCACCGCAAAAGGGTTGGCAAATCGCAGATATTTCTCAATTAAAAACACTTCAATTCCATCCGACCCACGACTTCTGACTTTATCAATCGTTTCCTCCAATTCGGGCATTGTAAAGGTTTCTTGGAGTTGGTATTTACTGTCAAAATCTTTCGGAAGTAGATTTAAAGTGGTATCTAATTTTACTCCGTAAGTTAATTTTTCTTTGCCGTTTTCCAAAAACGTTCTGATTCTATAATCCTGGATTGTCCATTTTCTACGGGTGGTATCCCATACGATTCTATCGGCTAAGAGCTTGACTTTCAATTTACTATCCGAAATTTTATCCAAAGCAAAACGATAGCCTGTGTTTGTGCCTGTATCGTAACTTTCCATGTAGGCATAGTCTTCGGGTCCGATTTTGATGTGAACATCTCGCCCACTGAAATAATACGAACCGCCTTCCACATATTTTCTTTCAAAAGCAATTCGGGTTTTATTAGCAATGGGAATTATCCAACCTACCATCCCAAAAGTGAGCATTCCGAGCAACGTTGCCCCAATAATATAAGGTCTTAAAAAACGCATAAAACTTACCCCTGTACTCAGAATGGCAATAATCTCAGTTCGGGCAGCCATGTTTGCGGTGAAGAAAACGGTGGCAATAAAAACCATCAACGGACTGATATAATTTGCCCAATAGGGAATAAAATTGAGGTAATAATCGCCCAAAATTTCGTTGAGAGGAGCTTTATTGTCAATAAAATTGTCAATCTTTTCGGTATAATCAATCACCATAATGATGGTTACGATAATAAGAACCGCAAAGAAATACGTTTTCAAGAATTTTTTAATAATATATAAATCAAGAATTTTCATGTATTTGTCGTGAATTTTTGTAGGATGCTACAAATTTACGAATAAAAAAACCGCTCAACGATAGGGCGGTTTTTTTGAGGGTTAAATGTTGTTAAAATTCTTTGGCACGCAGATACCGCAGATGCTTCACAACGCAGATTTTCGCAGATAAAATTTTCACGGAGATATGAAGTTTGATTAAAGGAAAAATATCATCTACTGCCTACTAACAACTGCCAATTAATTTCCTTCATTCCAAAAAATATATAGTCCATCTTTACCCGCAACAATGATGTCCTTTCTGCCACTTCCTTTTAAATCAGCGACCGACATTTGAACGCCTGTACCTTTGCCCGTGCCAAATGCTCCGTAGCTGATAACTTGCTTTACAAAACTGTCGCCATTCCATTTGAAATAGTATAAACCGATGTTGTCATTTGCTCCTCCATCATTGCTATCGTGAGCTCGCCAACGCTTGCCCGTTACGAGTTCATTTTTACCATCACCATCTAAATCTGCCCAAACCATTTCGTGATATTGGGAATTATAAGGGTCAATGGCGTGCTTCTTCCACGTTCTATTTTGCTGATTATCAACGCTTTGCTCGTACCAATCCAAACCGTATCCATGTCCTTGTCCTGCAATGCAATCAGCTTTACCGTCACCATTCACATCCGTTACGATAATTGGAATACTCAATTCTCCCCATTTAAAATCAGGGTGATACGTCCATTTTCCTTTTTGTAAGTCTGTTGGAGCTTCGTACCAACCATTTGCAGAAACAAAATCATTTCGACCGTCGCCGTTAATATCTCCGCAACCTAAACCATGCCCTTGTGTATCTCCAACGGCATATCTTTTAAATTTACCATTTTCAAAACGATAATATTTCAACGCTTTCTTCGGATTATTTGGACAAATTTCCATTACACCATCGCCATCTACGTCAAACAAACGAGTGGTTTCAACATTGCCAGTGGTATCAATTACGCTTTCCTTCCAAGTCCATCATTTTTAGGATTCTCCCAAATTTTGATACCATTGCTCCACCAGCCCCCTGTTATAAAATCCGTATAACCGTCTCCATTTACATCAAAAGGCAAATTTGAAAAACAATCCCAATATTCACCGTGCCTATCCATCGGACCCATATATACACGGTCACGAAAGGATGGTCCTTTATACCAGTAATACCCTGAAACAAGGTCTAAAATTCCATCTTTGTTGACATCAAAAACACCAACTGATTCAAAACTTTCAGCCGCAATCATTTGTGGACGAAACTTGATGGATTGAGAAAATCCAGCGGTAGTTAAAAATAGGAAAATGGCAATTTTTTTCATGGGTAAAGAGCGTTTATTTGGAATAAAATATTACACTTTTTTCAATGCTTCAATCAATTTCTCAACTTGCCCCAAACTCACCGCAGGAAAGTTGGCAATTCGTAATTGCGTATCTTTAAAATCACCGTAACCAGAGCCAATAACCATGTTTACATCATTCTGAACTTGTTTTATGACATTTGCCGCAAATTTTTCTTTTACGTTCACCACAACAACCGTCTGTGAACGATGTTCTGGATTTTTCACAAAAACATCTAAAAAATCACTTTTATCGGCAAAATCATAAAGCATTTTCGCCTTTTTTTCGGTTTGTTTTCTGATAGTATCAATTCCAATATTATTCATATCCTCCGCCACTTTTCCAAGCACATAAATTGCCATTACGTTAGGCGTTTCAGGCGTTTCATATTTGGCAAAATTCTTGAATAATGATGGCAAATTATGATACGTTCCGATGTGATTTTCATGCGTTTTCATACGTTCTGCCTTTTCCAACATGGCAGGATTAACAATCCAACAGCCCAAACCAGCGGGCATTCCAAAGGATTTTTGCACTGAAAACATCGCTGAATCAACCGTGTTAAAATCCAAATCTGGATAAGGAGCCGACGACACCATATCCACACAAACGAATTTGTCTCGATTGGCTCTTTTAAGTTTATGAATCTCGGCAGGTCGCATCTGAACGCCCGAAGAAGTTTCATTGGCAGTCGCACAAATTAGCTCTGCGTATTCAGGAACGATGATTTCTGAGTTATCGAAGCCTTCGCCAAAAGGCTTTTCCATTTTATGAGCGTACTTGTTTAATTCAATGGAAAAGTCGAAAAACTTCTTTGAAAATGAGCCATTTACTAAGTGAAAACTCTCGTGTTCAACCGTATTTTGGATTAAACGTTCCCAAATTTCAGTTGCCGAACCCGTAAAAAAAATTCCGTGCGTTTCTGGAATAATCATTAAGATTCTTAATTGTTCGGCTGTATGTTTATAAATATCCCGAAACAACTGCGAACGGTGCGAAATTGAGCCTAATTGTAGCTCAAATGCTTCTTGATAGTGTTTTTCAACGGTTGGAAAAAGTTCGGCAGGACCTGGGGTAAAGTATATTTTACGCATTTTATGATGTTGTAATATTTTAAGATAATCTGATTAATTTCATTCGCCTGTAAAAATATCTTTGTACCAGATATTTTTAGAGCAATTTTCATCAAAGTGCTTTTTTAAAGTCGTATTGTTCAAATTACGCTTTATCTTAGAAGTTATATTCTTTTGCGGTCGGTTTAATATTATTTTCATGACTTTCATATTTTCTGCAATTTAATAAAAAGAAAAGGGAGGACAAGATTTAATACACTGTTAAGTAAATGTCTTTCCTTTTTGTCTGCAAAATTATTGGCTGGTGAACTTCTCGAAAGTTTTTTCTACTTTCGAGGTACTGTGTTAAAAACAAACTTTAAAGGTTAAAATATTTTTATTATTTTTGTCAAATCTAAGCAAGTCATAAATTGGCTATGCAGTTTAGGCAGGACAAATTTCAGTTATTT
>JANXML010000136.1 GCA_025354645.1 Arcicella sp.
AGAACGCACAAATCGTATTCTGTGGAAGAGATTTTGGCGGCTGGCGGAACGAGTGCATTTGCTCGAAAAATGGGATTTTCGGGCAAAAAGCAAATGGAGGCAATAGCCAATATTGATGCCGATGATTTTTTGACCGATGAAGAAATGGAAGAGGCACTTAAAATTTTAAAAGATAATAAATGAATATTTTACTTGATTCTAATCTCTTGATTTATTTAGCAAGAGATTCAAAACAGCGTTTTTTAAAAGATTACATTCTTCCAACTCAGAAAGACACCTACGTTTCTATTGTTTCAATTGCAGAAGTAAAAGGGATAGCTTCAAGACAAAAGTGGGGCATAAAAAAACAGTTTCTTTTAGATGAAATAATTGATAGATCCATTTTAATTGAAGTAACTAATCTTTTGGTGAATACTTACATCGAAATTGACAATTTCTCTCAAAGAGTAAATCCAAACTTTACAGAATATAGTTTTGATACCCCTCGAAATATGGGTAAAAATAACCTATGGATTGCCTCAACCGCTTCTTTGCTTGGTTTGGAACTTTACACAACTGATAGAGATTTTGATCATCTCGATCAAGTTTTCTTGGATGTTCGGAAATTTAAGCATGAAGATTTTGCTTTATATAAATAAAAAAGATTCTCATACAATTTATACGGGAACTAACGTCGTGGAGGTTCAAAATCTCCACTACGTTGATTACCGAATCCGTTTTCTGTATAAATTATAGTTGAACCATAAAAAATGCCCAATCTCCTCTCGAACATTGGGCATTTTTTATTGGTATTTATTTGTCGGAGTAAAAAAATAACCCCTAATTCACACCTTACTTTATATCAAAACTCCCCTCTCCTATCTTAAACCCTTCTGCGTATAATTCAATTTTATAATGTCCTTCACGATACTGAATTGCAGTTCCACGACCATAAATTATCTCAACGCCTTGACCCGTATTTTGAAACTGAACGTCTTTTTTTATTGTATAAGTTGACTCCTTTCCAAACAAATCAAAGTTGCCCGAACCCACTGCCGAATCATATAACATGGCTCCGTCTGGGTCAAGCACTCGCATGAAAATTGTCTTAACATCTTGCTTAGCAGTTGGATTGGGTTGTAATTGAAAAATTACCTTGATTTTATCCACTTTTGAAGCCCGATACACTCCTCCATCACGCTCTTTCCCTTTGTCTGAAAGAGCCATCGCTTGAACGAATTGTGCCTGTAAAGCCGATGCACGGGTAATTTTAGCCGTTAATTCACGATTGCGACGGTAGGCATTATCAATCGAATCAGCCAAACCTTGCTTATCCGTTTTCAAACCCATATTCTCGTTCGTAAGCGTACTATTTTGCGTAAATAAGTCTTTATTTTTGGCAACCAAGGTTGTATTTTCACGTTTTAATTGCACCAGTTCAGCATCTTTTGCCGCTAATAAAGTTACGAAATCGGCAATTTTTACATCGTATTGTTGCTTAGAAAAAGCGTTTACTTTTTTCAATTGTACTTTGTCCGATTCCAACTGTCTTTTGGCAGCTTCGAGCGATTCTACGTTACCACCCAAAACTTTGATTTGTGCAATTTTTGCATCCAATTGCGAACCAACGGAATCTAACCGAACTCGTGCCGAAGCCAATTCTTCTACTTTCTGATTAATGACTTGATCTTGATTTTTATTAACCGTTTTAGCATCGTTTAACAAATAACCAAGCAACCCAGCAATCACTGCTAAAATAGCCACTAATACTTTCCAAATTCCGTTTTTTTGCGTTGATTCTTCCATAAAATTTTACTTAATTTTGGTTAATGATGTGCTGAAATATTCAGTTTTTTATTTTTTGAGTATCTAATTTAGTGATTATGAATGGATAACAGAAATTTTAAGCATAAAATTGTGTTTCACAAACCGTAAAGGCATTAGCTTTGTTGATTATAATAATCAGAAATAACTAACATCGAACCGAGCGACGGTCGCATCCAAAATCGAATAACGAATATGCCCCAATACGACTTTTTAGTGATTGGCTCTGGAATTGCAGGGCTTTCCTATACTGCCAAAATTGCTACTCACTTTGAACAACAAGGCAAAGACATAAAAATTGCCATTATCACCAAAACAGTTGCCGAAGAAAGCAACACAAAATACGCACAAGGCGGCATTGCAACGGTGTGGAAAGATGATGATTCTTTTGAAAAACATATTGATGATACCATGGTGGCGGGTGATTTTTTATCCGACAGAAAAGCCGTTGAAATTGTAGTCCGAGAAGCCCCAGAACGATTAAAAGAGCTGATTGAATACGGAACAAACTTTGATAAAAAGGAGGATGGAACGTATGATTTAGTGAAAGAAGGCGGACACTCAGACCAACGAATTTTGCATCACAAAGACTCCACGGGCAACGAGATTGAAAGAGCATTATTGGAAACCGTAAAAGCTCATAAATCAGTCGATTTCTTCACGCATTACTTTGCCGTGGATTTAATAACGCAACATCATTTAGGCGAAAAAATAACGAAAGACACCCCCAATAAAAAGTGTTTTGGGGCGTATGTTTTCAATACCAGAACGGGTGAAACCGAAACTTTTTTAGCCAAAACTACACTTTTAGCAACGGGCGGAATCGGTCAGGTTTATCAAAGTACAACCAATCCAACCATTGCCACGGGCGACGGCATTTCGATGGCTTACCGAGCGAAAGCATTTGTGGAAGGCATGGAGTTCATCCAATTTCATCCAACGTCTTTGTATCAGCCTGGCAAAAAACCTTCATTCCTGATTTCTGAGGCAGTTCGTGGACATGGTGGAATTCTGAAAAATATCGACGAAACCACTTTCATGGAACGTTACGACCAACGTCTCTCACTCGCTCCTCGTGACATTGTAGCTCGTGCTATTGACTCTGAAATGAAAATAAATGGGGTCGATCATGTGTATCTTGATACTCGCCATCTCGAAGCTGCGGATTTCAAGCACCATTTTCCAATGATTTATGATTATTGTAAAAATAATCTTAATTTAGACATTACGGGTAAGGATATGATACCCGTTGTTCCTGCTCAACATTACCTGTGTGGAGGCGTGAAAGTCAATGAGCATTCTCAAACGAACATTGGCTTTTTATATGCTGCGGGTGAATGTTCAGCAACGGGACTTCACGGAGCTAATCGTCTGGCTTCTAACTCTTTATTGGAAGCAATTGTCTATGCTCATCGGGCGTTTTTAGCTTCGATTGACACCTTTGAAAACAACGTACTTCCAACCAATATTCCTAATTGGAATGATGATGGTACTACGCATCCAGAAGAGTTAGTTTTAGTAACGGAAATGGCTCGTGAATTGGAATCCATTATGAGTAATTACGTAGGAATTGTGCGGACAGACCGTCGTTTAAAACGTGCTTACGACCGTCTGGAATTGATTTATATTGAACACGAAGAATTATATAAACAATCAAAAATATCAGTACAAATTTGTGAATTACGAAATATGATTAATGTGGCGTATTTGGTCATTAAAGATGCCCGAGCAAGACATGAAAATCGTGGTTTGCATTATAATTTAGACAACATTTCATTAAGTTAAGATTGGAACGCAGATGCCGCAGATGCCTTCGGCAACGCAGATTTTCGCAGATTTCTATTCGTAAGATAATGGAAATTAGCTAACAGCTAACACTTGTAAACCTTTTTAAAAAAATCTGCGAAAATCTGCGGTGCGAAGCATCTGCGTCATCTGCGTTCTATTAAAACTATGCAAAGACTTCTGATTCGCTCAACCATCATTACAGCAATCATGCTTCTCATCTGGATTGGTTTCAACCAAATTCTTGATGGACATATTTGGGAGGGAATGACTTTAAGCAATTCGGCTTTAACGGTTGAATATTGTGAGTTCAATAATCCCGACAGATTCTTTCATCAATCCATGAATACTTATTCCAATTTGGTATATTTCTTTCTGGGCGTATTGATTTGTCAGATTGCTTGGGGTGATTATAAAAGTAGAAATTTCCAGAATCGTTTGGCAAATTTTCCTGCAATGTCAGCATTAATGGGCGTTTGTTTTATCTATCTGAGCTTTGGAAGTGCCTTTTTTCATGCCTCCCTCACATGGGCAGGTCAGCGAGTGGATATGAACGGGACGTATAGCATTACGGTTACTTTGGTGAGTATTGGGCTATATCACGTCCTGCATAAAATCAATTTTTCAGAGCAAGCCAAGAAGATTTGGATTATTGTAATGGTCGTTATTATTCTTGCTTTTTACCAAATCCATCTTTTGATTTCAAGTAGTATTTTAGTGCCAATTCTAATCCTTTTAATGTTGGTTTTAATTGCGATAAACTATTTCCAATTCCTCAAACAACGCTACCTTTTTTTAGGCGTATTGAGTTTAGCGTTAATAATTATTGCCCTCAAAATCAGAACAATGGATGTCCAAAAAATCAACTGCGATCCTCATTCATTTTATCAAGGACATTCAGTTTGGCATTTATTAGCAGGATTGAGTAGTTTTTGTAATTATGCTTTTTTTCGGTTTTGGAAGAAATAGATGTAAAATAGCCTCAAAATCTTGCTAAATTTTGAGGCTATTTTATTAATTCAATACAGACAATTTATTTATCTTATTAATCAAAAGTTCAACATCCTTAAAGGTATTTTTCAGTTTATGAATGTTTAAATTTTCAATTAAATCGGGAGAATATTTTAATTTACCATATTTCAATTTCTTCTCCTTATTTCCTTTTTTAACAATAAAATACCGTTGAAGTATTTTATCTAAAACAAAATCTGGTTTTATAATTGTCTCAGGATGTTTATTTTTAATTTGACTATCATCTTTTACCAAACTTAGTTTCGCTTTATAATATCTAAAAACCTCCTCAATTACCTCTGGTTGAGAAAGAATCCATGCCTCCATCATTTGAACCATAAAGAATACAAAATCCTGAATTTCAGTTAGTTGATTGTCATTTAGTCTTTTATTTTTCTTATCTTTCGTTCCGTCTAAATCTATCAATAGTAAACTGCCTTTCTCTCTGATTTTGACTGCATTACTGATAGAATACGCTGGTACTGCTTGTATTCTTACTTTCTCTTCTTCAAATCCAGCATTAAGCAATTTATTAAAACTCTCTCTTAATCTTGAAGTATTATCAACGGTTGCGGCATTTGATTTATCCCTTGGGTCAGAACCGCCCTCAAAAAACACTTTAACAATTACCATCTTACACCTCCCAACTCTCCTCGTAGCCACATTTGCCCCGTCAAAAACTCACCTTCCCAATCTGGAAAATCATCTTCCGATTTTCTTTTCACAACAGTCTGATTATCAGTATCTTTTTCAAAAATCATCAAATCTTCCAACTCAAAAGCATTTAACAATAAGGGCGAATGAGTAGCAATAATCATCTGAGTACCATTTTGAGCGGCGTATTTTATGCCCTTTGCTATTCCGTTAATCATATCAGGGTGCAAACCTGCTTCGGGTTCGTCTATACACACGATACTCCCACGATTTGGATTATAAAAAATAGAAAGCAACAGTAAATAACGTAGCGTACCGTCAGAAATATGCTCAATGGTGATGGCTTTGTCTAAGTTTTTTTCTTTCAAAGACATTAGCGATTTTCCAGCCAATGGCGTTGTAAAAACTAACTCTTTGAAATTAGGATTGACGTTTTTGAGTTCTTCAACGATTTTATCAAAAGCCTTCACAGAATTACCATTTAGATAACTCAACAAGGCTGTTAAATTTTTACCGTCTGAAAGAAGTTTGTTTTCGGAATAATATGGGGATAATTGTCTTAGAGTTCCTTCGAAAGAGGTATCGAAATAATCATAGATTGAGATTTTTTCAATTGCTTTCTTCAATAAAAATGGTGCTGGATGTCCCGCTGTTTTCAAATAACTCAAAGATAATTCATGTGAGTTATGAGGTTCGGGGTGTTCGATTGTTACCAAATCATTTTCATAGTATAACTCCTCAACTAATCCATAGTCTACTGAACTAAATTTTTGAATAACGATTTTGTAAATAATGTCACTATCTAAATCAAAAATTTTGGAAACCCCTGCCACCTCTATTCCGTCAAAATGATAGGCAATAATTATTTCAGAGGCATTAGGATGAATAAAATTAGAAACCCCCGAAAACCCACCCCATTTTTGTGAAAATAATTTCTCAAAATTCCCTTTAATTCCTTCTTGGAGCAAACGAATAGCCTTAATAAAGTTAGATTTACCAGTCCCATTTATTCCTACCAGAATATTGGTGTCAGCATTTAACTCAATGGTTTGTTCTGCCCCGAAACTAAAAAAATTCTGAACGGTTATTTTCTTAATCATCTATAAATCAAATAGTTACTCTTATATTTTTAATAGAAATATTTTCTTAGCTGTAATTTTATGAATACTAACTAATTCCCGAACATCGAAAAACAAA
>JANXML010000175.1 GCA_025354645.1 Arcicella sp.
CCATTGTCGGTATTGAATTCAAGGAAGAAAGTAGCCTGCCGTTGTGCGGTGTTTTCACCCACAACACGTGCGAAAGCAAGCACCAATTACGAAAGAAATATATCGCAGATGTTGTTGGAGAAAACTCCAACAACGGCACAAATACTGATTAAACTCCTGATTTATGCAAAATCAAAGAACTATTGAAGGGTTTAATAAAATAGCTCCATTTTATCATGTAGTCTCAATGATATTTTCTTTGAATAGGATTCGTAAATCCCAAATGTGGCTATTGTCACAAAATATGAAGTTTTCTAAGGCGTTAATTGTAGGTGGTGGAGATGGAGAATTTTTACTCGAAGCCATGAAAAAGGGATTATCGGAACAATATTATTACATAGATATTTCTGATGCAATGATTAAATTAGCCCAACGTAAAATTGAGAAGCGTTTGCCTCTTTCCTTAAAATCTGTAATATTTATTTGCGGTTCGTATCAAGATATTCCTTACAATCAAAAATTTGATTTAATAATTACACCTTATTTTTTAGACTGTTTTTCAAATGATGAATTATCGCTCGTAATTGCCAAACTTTATGCTCACTTGACAAATGAGGGAACATGGTTTTTTACAGATTTCAATATTCCTGAAAATAAAACTCGAAGCTATATTTTTAAAAATATAATTCAATTACTTTACAGAATTATAAACGTATTTTGTGATTTGGGCGTAAATCGTTTACCCGATTTCAAAAAGGAGTTCCATAAGTATAAGTTTACGCTTCTTCAAGAACAATATTTTTTAGGCGGTTTATTAGTGAGTCGAATTTATAAAAATAAGGTTTTTTGAGATTTACAAAACTCAAAATTTTGAAAACGGAAAGATATAACAAGTAAATTACTTGACAAATTGAAGAAAAATGGCAAATTACACAATCCTAAATACCATCTCCGATAAACATTCCACCGAAAAAACGTTAGTGGCAATCATTGATGGGAAACAAATCGATACCTTAGAGAAATTTTATTCATCTATTGTGTCTCAATTAAAATTTCCAGATAATTTTGGAAGCAATTTTGATGCGTTTGATGAAATGATGAATGATTTAGATTGGTTAGAAGAAGACCGTATCTATCTTGTTTTTAGAAATTATGATATTTTTTTAATAGAAGAAAATGACGAAGCACGTGAAATTCTTTTGACTATCTTGGACGATGCTTCCTCTGAATGGAAACGGATGGATGGAGAAGGAAAATCCCTAAAAATGCTGATTGAACCTTCTGAATTAGGCGAAGATGATTTGGAGACTTTGGGGATTGACTTTGCAACCACATAATTATTACAAAACACATTGCATCTACAAAGATAAAATTAGGTAACATAGATTTAATTTAAGTGATAAAATATTAGCGTATGAAACATAGTTAGAATATAGTAAGTTAACCACATAAAATCATAGTGAACTTAGGTCTAAAAGAACAAATGAATGATGACAATGTCAAAAAACGTTAGTAGATATATTTTGGGATTAATGCTGTTAATTTTAACTCATTCTTCTTTTTCCCAAAAAATTATTAGAGGTCCGTACCTTCAAATGTCCACTCCGACGAGTATGATGATTCGATGGCGAACGGATGTTGCAGTATCTTCAAAAATTAATTTTGGTTTAAATCAAAATACTTTAAGTGCCTCAAAATCAGATGATACGCCCAAGACTGAACATATTATTACGATTGAAAACCTAAAACCGAATACGAAATATTTTTATGGTGTTGCGTCTGGAAATACTAATTTACAGGCAAGTGCCGATAATTTTTTCATGACAAACCCTCCCGTTGGAACAGAGCAGAAAGTAAGAATTTGGGCGTTAGGTGATATGGGTATGGGTACGGAACAACAAACAAAAGTTTATCAACAATATTTAAAATATACTGACAAATCACACACAAATTTGTGGTTGCTCATGGGCGATAATGCCTATGCACAAGGGATGGATTGGGAATTTCAATTACGATTTTTCGAGTATTATCAAACGGATAGATTGATGAAACA
>JANXML010000221.1 GCA_025354645.1 Arcicella sp.
AAAACAGGCATCACCAATATCATTTTTGGTTTCTGATAACAATTCTTTGGCAATTTTTATCCGTTCTTGATTGATATAATCAAGGGGCGTGATGCCTAATTCTCGCTTGAATTGGCGGAAGAAATTGGGTTTACTCATGCAAGCCAAATCACACAATTTTTCGATACTGAGTTTTTCCGTTAGGTGTTCCTTAATGTACTGAATCACAAGGGCGAAACGATTTACATTCACATATTTTTTATAATTATCCACAATTAAAACTCTTGCCTGGGTTTGCATCAGCCTGATTAACAGTTCATTAATCATAAAATTAGCAAATAAATCTTTGGCTGAATTATTTTCAGTGGAGAGTTTTATTAACCTATCAACTGTGTTAGTAATTTCCGAAGAATTCTTTAAATGAAATGTATTTTCATCAATTTTCCATGGCTCGTGGTCTTCAACTTTGGCATAATTTTCATTCAATAAGTTCACCGTTTCTTTAATCTGCTCGCTCTTAATTGCCAAAGCCATGCACTGCGTTGGGTTCGAGAAATCGGCTTCTGGAAAATCAATAATCATTTCTTCGTTAGCTGGAACAATTACAGATTCGCCAGGGAGATATTCAAAGCCTTTTTTACCAAATAAGTGCATTATTTTTTTACCCCGAAACATAGTTGTCAAGACAAAACTGTTAAATTTCAAATGAACATTTTGGCTTTCTTGATGAGTCTCAAATATGTTTAATTCAAAATTATCCAATGAATAAATCGTCCGATTTTCAATGAGCGTAGTCAGTTTATTGACGGGCTTCAAAGGCACTAATTGGAGTTTATGTAGCTGTTTCATAGGTATTTACGATGATAAATTAACGCCTTACTTTTGTGTTTATCCATTTCAACGAAATGATACTATTGTCAAGTATTGTGATATAAATGTAAATATTTATAGTAGTAATTCAAGATAAATTTGTACAAATAAATCATTAAAAATAAACAATAATGGAAAATCTTGAATTAGAAGTAGAAGCCCCCGTAACAGCATCCAATTCAACGGACGATAATCGTGTGGCGAGACCAATTTTTAGAGCTCAATACGACAATTTTATTGGTGGTAAATGGGTTGCACCCGTTAGAGGACAATATTTTGATAATCCATCGCCCATTGATGGAAATACGTTTACAAAGATTGCTCGTTCAACCAAAGAAGACATTGAATTGGCAATTGATGCGGCTCACGAAGCCTTTGCCTCTTGGTCGAAAACTTCGGCAGTGACTCGAAGCAATTTATTATTAAGAATTGCTGACATCATCGAACAAAATCTGCATTACTTGGCAGCCGTTGAAACGACCGATAACGGAAAACCCATCAGAGAAACCATTTTGGCAGATTTGCCTTTGGTAGTTGACCATTTCAGATACTTCGCTGCAACCATCAGAACCGATGAAGGTTCAGCCACTGAACATGACCCGAATACACTTTCGTTAATTATTCACGAACCGTTAGGCGTGGTTGCTCAAATTATTCCTTGGAATTTTCCAATCTTGATGGCAACTTGGAAAATGGCTCCTGCGTTAGCGGCGGGTTGTACCATTGTGATGAAACCAGCCGAACAAACACCAGTTGGAATTTTGTGTTTGATGGAATTAATTCAAGACATTTTGCCTCCAGGAATTATCAACATCGTAAACGGTTTTGGTTTAGAAGCGGGTAAACCTTTGGCAAGTTCTCCGAGAATATCGAAAGTTGCTTTCACGGGTGAAACCACCACTGGGCGTTTAATTATGCAGTATGCTTCAGAAAATATTATCCCCGTGACGATGGAATTGGGCGGAAAATCACCCAACGTTTTCTTCCCAAGTGTGATGGATGCGGATGATGCTTTCTTCGATAAGTGTTTGGAAGGAGCCGCCATGTTTGCTTTGAATCAAGGTGAGATTTGCACGTGTCCATCTCGTATTTTGGTGCATGAATCCATTGCTGATGCGTTTATTGAACGATTAATTGAGCGGGTTAATGCCATCAAAAAAGGACATCCAATGGAAATGACAACCATGATTGGAGCCCAAGCATCCAACGACCAGTACGAAAAAATCTTATCGTATTTGAAAATTGGCGAAGAAGAAGGAGCGGAGGTTTTGTGTGGAGGAGCGGCTCATATTCAAGAAGGAGATGCGGCAAATGGATATTATATTCAACCAACAATTTTGAAGGGACACAACAAA
>JANXML010000110.1 GCA_025354645.1 Arcicella sp.
AAGGAACGTATCAAGTAACGGTAATCGACGGATTATGTAGTGCAGTTGGAACGGTGAAAGTCAGAGAGAAAGCAACGCCAACGGTAACCGTACCAACGCTTGCAATTTGTGTTGGAACGACTGATACCTTAAAAGCCAGTGGTGCTGATAGTTATGCGTGGTCGAAAGGTGGAGTAACATTTACTTCAACAACAGCGAAATTAGCTATCTCTGAAATTGGAACTTACAAAGTAATCGGAACGACTCTTGGATGTTCAGCAACCACAACCGTTGAAGTTACACCAAAAGCAAATGTTGACATTAAAGCTCAATCGGTAGAGATTTGTACGGGTGGAGCGAAAGTGTTAACTGCAACAGGAGCTGGAACGGGTGGAACGTACACTTGGTCAGAAGTGGGCGGAAGCTTCACGGCAACGGGTGCAAGTGTAACAGTGCCAAAAGCAGGAACCTATTCTGTAACAGGAAAAACGCTTGAAGGATGTACTGGAACGGCAACGGCTACTTTGACCATCAAGGATAATCCAAAAGTGGTGATCACGGGTGACACTGTAATTTGTAAAGGAACGAAAGCTACTTTAACAGCTTCTGGAAAAGGAACTTACGCTTGGACACAAAACTTAGGAACGTTTACGGCATCAACCGCTGAGGTACAAGTAGGTGAAGGAACGTATCAAGTAACGGTAATCGACGGATTATGTAGTGCAGTTGGAACGGTGAAAGTCAGAGAGAAAGCAACGCCAACGGTAACCGTACCAACGATTGCCATTTGTGTTGGAACAACCGATACCTTAAAAGCCAGTGGTGCTGATAGTTATGCGTGGTCGAAAGGAACAAAAACCTTCACCACGACAACGGCGAAATTAGCCATCAATGAAACGGGAACGTACACTGTGATTGGAACAATCAATGGATGTACTGCCACGACAACGGTTGAAGTTACACCAAAAGCAAATATTGACATCAAAGCTCAATCAGTGGAGATATGCACAGGTGGAGCCAAAGTGTTAACGGCATCAGGAGCAGGAACGGGTGGAACTTACACTTGGTCTGACGCAGGAACCTTCACGGCAACGGGTGCCAGTGTAACCGTACCGAAAGATGGAACCTACTCAGTAACAGGTAAAACCCTCGAAGGGTGTACTGGAACGGCAACGGCAACTTTAACTATCAAGGACAATCCAACGGTAAGTATCTTAGGTAAAACAATAATCTGTTCAGGTGATAAAACTACGCTGACAGCCTCTGGAATGGGAACATTTGCTTGGACACAAACTTTATCAGGTACATTCACCGCATCAACGGCAGAAGTACAAGTAGGTGCAGGAAGCTATCAAGTAATTGTGACCAGCGGTTCATGTAGTGCCACAGGAACGGTGAAAGTGGTAAATGATAAGTTTATATCAATAAGTGCTGGACCAGCAACGGTTTGCGAAGGAGCTTTAACGGCAACTTTAACGGGTGGAGCAGAGTTTGAATCGGGTATTAAGTCTTACGAATGGTCGGGATCAAGTGGTAAATTTACTTCAACAGAAGCATCATTGACCATCACGAAACCAACGGCAACGGCTACTTATACTTTAACAGTTACCTCAAAAGCAGGTTGTACGGCAACTGCAACGGCAATCTTAACCGTAACGCCAGCGGTAACGAACACGGCAAATGTACCAATCTGTAAAGGTGGTGAAGCAACCTTGAAAGCAAGTGTTGAAACGGGAGCAACTTACTTATGGTCTAACGGAGCAACTACTTCGAGTATCAAAGTAATAAAGGCTGACACGTATGAAGTAACCATCATCGAAACTGCCACAGGCTGTATCTCGAAAGGTAAATTCATCGTAACAGAAAGTGCTGCTGCAAAAGCTGAAATTACTGGAAATACTTCATTATGTACTTCAACTTCAACCAAGTTGACCATCAATGAAGGAACATTAGGTGAGACTTATACATGGACGGGTGCAGGATTTACTTCAACAAGCCAAACCATAACGGTAAGCAAACCAGGTGAATATGGAGTGATTGTGAAAACCAAGGAAGGTTGCGAAGGCACAGCCAAAGTAACCGTAACGGCAGGATTCACACCAACCGCAGTTTGTGGACCAGTTTGTGTCGGTGACAGCATCAGATTCAGTGCAACGCAATTGAAAGGTTTAACTTATTCATGGACGAAAACTGAAAGTACATTCACTGCATCATCCGCAGATCCTAAGTTGTTGAATGTACAACAATCTGATGCAGGAGTTTACCAAGTAGTGATAACGGGTGGCGGATGTACGGCAACGGTTGTAGCGACCTTAGTAGTGTACGACAAACCAACGGGAATCAAAGCAGTAGCTCAGAATTCAACTTGTGACGCAGACTTGTCTAAGAACGATGGAAGCATCAAATTAACAGGATTTGCAACAGGATTGAAATACGATATTGTGGAAGGAGCAACTTACACAGGTACGAAGAAATACTTGGATGCCACAGATATTCCAGTCAATGGAATTGTGAAATCTGGTATTGCCAACCCAGCAACCAATGCAGGAACTAAGTTTACTGTTCGTGTATTCAATGTCAATAATTGTTACGAAGATTATCCAGTAACGATTCAGCAAGTAATTTGCTCATGCGGTGAAGCGAAATGTGTACCATACGGTGTTGTGAAGACAAAAAGCGGGAAAAAATAAGTTTTAGGGAGTCGTTGTTAGGTTTTAGGTAATAATCTAAATCCTAACAACCCAACCTAAAACAAGTACGGTTAGGTGTTAGGACTAAATGATTTTCATCGGTTTTATTTACGAATAGGAAACATGAATGGAGCTAAGTTAATCATTTCTAACCCTAATCCTACTTAATTAAAAGACTTGAAATGTTTGGCAGACAAAAGAGCCTGCAAACATCATAGATAGAGTAAACGTGAAATTGGGATAAGAAAAGAAAGAAATTTCAATTTTTAAATGAAGGAAGAAAAGTTTTCAATGCGAGCGAAGACTATCCCTGACCCATGTATGCAAAGCCCTTAATCATTGATTGAGGGCTTTCTTTTTGAACTTCAAAGATGTAATGTATTGATAGCTATATTAATAGAATTTTAGGTAGATTATTTCGTTATAATTGAAAATCATTCCAACCTTTCTATTTTAAAAAGGGTCTTTATGAAACAATTTCTTAATTATTAAAAAAAATGAAAAATTTATTAACCATATCTTTATTCTTCTTTTTTGCCAATGTGGGATGTACCAGTAAAGAGGATGCCACGTCAAGAAAATTGGGAGACACTTTTCAATTAAAAGCCAGTGAATCAGTCAGTTTTAGTGATAATGGAAGTTTGATTGTTGCTAAATTGATAAATATTCAAGACAGCCGTTGTCCGAAAGATGTGCAGTGTATTCGTGCGGGGGAAGCAATTGTAATATTGGATTTGCAGATTGGCAATGAGCAATTCAACGGATTGAAAGTCTGTGTAGGCTGTGAAAAAGAAATGAATATTACTGAATCAACCGTGATTAAAGCAAAATCAAAAACTTATACTCTCAAATTAATTTCTGTTGATCCATATCCAATTTCTACGGTATTAGCCACGCCAACGGCAACCTTAGTGATAAATTAGGGTGTTATAAATTTTGCTTTTGACGGTGTTTTACATATGTTAGTGTTTTCACAAACAAAGGCGAAACACCAATAAAGGCGAAAATACACAGACAACGGTAAAGGTGTTTAAAACAGATTTGACTGGGCATCTGCTATGCCATCTAATCCTGTATCCTTCTAATATTTGTTTTTTATCTACCAAGGTAGAGATAAAATATAGTACAGGTTCAAATGATTATCTTTTTCATTTTTGACAATCACCACTGAGTAAGTATTCTCCCTCATTTGGAACTGTTTGATAACACCTTTTATCGGATTTCCTCAGAAGAATGCCCACCTTTTTATTTTACTGATGCCGAGCGACGGTTGCCAGTAAATGGGAATAATAATACTTGATAAACGATACACAGTGTCAATAAGTGAACACATTTTGCACCTCTTTTCAATTGTGTTCCATCCAAAATAATGTATTTGCGGAATGCCGCCCGAATACTTTCTGAGAGAGTTTTGTAAATCATTTCCAGAATACAATCAATGAGTTTATTATTGGCAGAATCGGAAATATTAAAAAGCGGAATGCCGCCCGACCCTATCAAGTGTTTGTAGTGCGAACATGAAACGTTTTTTTCATTCTCCAAGAGTTGAGGTGAGTAATCTTTCATCACACTTAGATTAGTTGAACGGGAGATTATGATGGCGTTACAAACGAGAGGTAAATTTTCTATTAACGATTGATTAGGCATCCCCCCTTAAATTTAAAAAATACATACCAAATTGACATATAACTGGATTGGACTTCACGATAACTTGGTTTTTTTTAGCAGCAAACGAGTTACGGAAGCCTATCCCGTTTTTAAATAATATTTCGCCCTGTATGTTTACCAGTAAAGAGCTTTTACCCAAAATGTTCAGACCCCATTTTTTGATGCTTTCCCTTTTTATAGAAAAACAGCTTCGTACATTCCTTCAATCAAATCCTTGTAATTATTGTGAATAACTTTTCTTTTTAATTTCAAGGTTGGAGTTAGTTCGCCGCTGTCAATGGTAAAAAGTTTTGGAAGTAACTCTACTTTCTTAACTTGTTCATACTGAGCTATACTTTTCATTAACTCTTTGACTTCTTCGTCAAATTTTTCTTTAACCTTCTGATTTTTAACTATTTGCGAATCATCGGAATATATTATTCCATTTTTTGAACACCAATCTTTCAGAGCATTAAATTCTGGAATCAACAATGCCGATGGGAATTTTTGTCCATCTCCTACTACGATGGCTTGTTCTATCAATAACGATTCTTTCAATTTGTTTTCCACCAATTGCGGAGCAACATATTTTCCGCCCGATGTCTTGAAAATCTCATTCTTTCTGTCCGTAATTTTTAAATATTTTCCTTCCGAAAGTTCGCCTATATCTCCCGTATGAAACCATCCTTGTGAGTCTATTACTTCCGCAGTTGCTTCTGGCTTTTTATAATAACCTTTCATTATTGATGGACCTTTTACGCATATTTCACCGTCTTCGGCAATTTTCACTTCGATATTTGGCAATACTTTACCTACACAACCTATTCTGAAATCATTGAGGTCGCAAGCTGATACTACTGGTGAGGTTTCGGTAAGTCCGTACCCCTCGGCAATAGGAATGCCTGCCGCCCAAAAAATCCGTGACAAACGTGGTTGCAATGCCGCTGAACCCGAAACTATTAATTTAATATTTCCTCCCAAAGCCTCTTGCCATTTACTGAATATCAGTTTACGGGCTAATTTCAATTGTGTATCATACCACCAGCCCATTGGTTTCATCGGGTCGTATTTCAAGCCTAAATTTAACGCCCAAAAGAATAGTTGTTTTTTTACACCTGTTAATTCGTGACCTTTTGAAACAATTTTATCATACACTTTTTCTAATAGTCGGTGTACGGTTGCAAACCCATGCGGTTTTATTTCCCGCAGATTATCTGCAATTGTTTCCATACTTTCAGCATAATAAATCGACACACCGTAGTACATATAAACGTATATATCCATACGCTCATAGATATGACAAAGCGGCAAGAAACTCAATGCTCTATATTCGGGCTTTAAATCCATTGCTTTTGCCTCAATAATTCCATCTAAATTTGCGACTATATTATTGTGAGTCAGCATTACTCCTTTGGGCTGTCCCGTTGTGCCAGAAGTGTAGATAAGTGTCAATAAATCTTCTGGATTTACGGCAGCTTTATACGGTTCTAATTGGCTTGCATCTTCACCTTTTGCCGAATCTCTGAGTTCTTCCCAATGATTTACTCCTGTTACTTTATCAAATGTATAAATTCCTTGAATTCCTGCTAATGATTCCGTGGCTTGGCGAACCTTTGCCAACAAGGTTGCATCGGAAACAAAGATAAATTTCACCTCTGCATCATTGAAAATATAGCGATAGTCCTCAACAGTTATGGTGGGATACATAGGCACAGAAACTGCACCCAGTTGTTGCACGCCCAATTCTATAAAATTCCATTCGGGTCTGTTGGGTGAAATTAAAGCAATTTTATCATCTTTTTTTACTCCTAACTTCAATAAGCCAATACTTATTTCATTGGCGATATTTACCATTTCTTTGGCACTGTATTTTTTCCATATTCCATTTACTTTACTGGCTAAGGCATCTTCTTTATTTACGGGAAGTGTACAATTGGGCAATAAATCGAATACTCTGGTTACATTAGGATTACTTTTCATGAAGTGGTTTTTTTAATTTTTTAAAATTTTCCTAAAATAATGACTGTAATTTCATGGCAACACTCATTTCGCCCGTTATCTTCAACTTACCAAACATAAAGGCTGTCATAGGATTCAAATCGCCTGATATTAAGCCTTCCAAATCGCTTTGACTCACAGCAATTGTACAATCTGCCGCATCGTCTGAGTTACTTACTTGTCCATCGGCACTGAGTAAAATATTACCGTCTTCCGTAGCAAATTTGATTGATGAACCTACACCGCCTTTGACAGCCGCAAGGGTTTTGATTTTTTCTGTTAATTCTAAAAAATTCATTTTGAGATTGATTATATTTGAATATTACATTATGTGAAATTGCAAAAAAATGCACCCACTTTGGGCGAATTACCTTCCTAAAATTTTTTTAACTTTGTTGTATGATATTTAGTATGATACATTTGGCATTCGATAATCCTCAATCGTATCCATTGCTCCACAAAACTCCACATTATTATAGTCTGGATCATAGAAATAAACTGCCGTATTTCCTCCCGTTTCGCCATCGCCCATTGGTGGATTATTGTTGTGCGTAACTGTGCCATAATTGGGAATATAACCTTTCTCACGGGCTTGTTTTTCAAAATTAAGCACATCTTGTACTCGGTTTCCGCTTACTTCTAAGGCAAAATGAAAAAAACTCATGCCCGATGGTACGCTGATTTTACCTTGTTCGTCTTGTTCTTCTACCAACACCAAACACTCGGGGTGGTCAGCACCACTCATATAACAACAACGAATCGTGTAACCGTTTTTGAAAGGATGTGGCTCTGTGTGCATGAAATCGGGCGTGGGGATAGCGTTCGGTTTGGTAGGTTTTCAACAAAGAACTTGACGATTGTTTTTGGAGAACGGCATCTATTTTCCAAGTCAGATTCATTATATCTCTGAAACCCGCCGCCATGCCTTGCCCAACGTAGGGCGGCGTAGTGTGGGCAGCATCTCCCGCCAAAAAAATATTATCCCGTTGCCATTCTTTTACCAGCGTACTTTTTACCGAATATATAACCCCATGTTGGATTTTGAGGTTATCGGTTTCCACATCAATTTCTTTGAGCATATTTTTTATAACCGATTCATTTTCAATGGTTTGCTTGCTCAATCCTTTGGTATAATTCAATTCCCAACGTTTGTGGTTGTCCACGCCGTTCATTCTTACCCAAGGTTGTTTGGAACAACAAATCTTTTGAACGGTATTGAATTTATCTGGTGTTGGACGTATCAAAACCTAAATCGTTGATGGCAATACCTAATTTGTTTCGAGTAAAACTTTTTGCTCCATCACTGGCAATAAAATAGCTTGCTTTTGCAATTTGTTCGTGTTTTGAAAAAACTATAATTCGCTCCTTTTCTTGCCGAAAATCGGTAATATCTTTCCCAAACATTAAGGTTACGTTAGGGAAACGTTCGCAGCCTTTCCGCAAAATGGATTCTAATTCGGGTTGCAGGAATAAAAAGTGCGAAGAAGCAAATCCGCTTTCTGAAATCGTTTTGGCACTGAACAAAACGTTGAAGTTTTTATCAACTATTTCCAGCCCATCTGAGGGTTTCAGGCGAGGCATCAACTCGTCGAGCAAGCCAACCGACTGAACTATACGCACAATTTCCTCATCAATATGAATAGCTCTGGGAAAATTGAAGGCTGTTTCAAATCTATCAACGCCCAATACCCGATAGCCCCGCAACCCCAAGGTATTGCACGCCAACAAGCCAACGGGTCCTAAACCACAAATGACAATATCGAAGAAATTGGAACTATTATTTTCGTTGTTTTGCATCGTTCTACACTTATTGATGCAAAATTGAAGAGGATTTTTGTGATAACTTTTTCGCTATCTAAAAAAATGAAAATGCCCGAAAAGTTTTTTATGATTTTTCACCTCTTATTACACTCAAAGTAGATTGCGTAATGCCAAGATAAGAAGCAATATGCCCCAATGGTGAACGAAGCAGGATTTTTGGGTGGTTTGTAAGCAGTAGTTTGTAGCGTTCTTGAGCCGACTGAAACTGTATGGCATGGAGCTGTTCGGCGAGTCTTTTGATGGTACTGACCAATACGTATCGTGCAAAACGTTGAAGATTTACGTCGCTATCAATGATTTTTTCAATTTTCAGAAAATCAACGGTTCTAACAATTCCGCTTTCCAACATTTCGAGGCAGTAGGGATAATGCTGATTCAGAAAGACGTTTTCGATGGGAGCGTAAATCTTTTTTTCATCAAAAAAATCATGTGTAATATCTTTGCCATCTTTCAGATAATACATTCTCATAAGCCCTTTTTCGACATAATAGACTTTGGTAGAATGATTGCCTTCGTTTAATAACTGATAACCCTTGGGCAATGCCGTGGATAGGCACAGGCTATCAACCTTCGCCGCAGTTTCGAGAGAAAGTCCTGCTTCTTTCTGTAAGTATTCTACTAAAACCATTGATTTACGCTTATGATTAAAGCTATAAAGGTAAATAATTGTTCTTAGATTTCGGTTAAGGGTTTTGGAGAATGGAGTTTGTTTTACTGATGTTACGCAGACATTTCCTGACTTTTAATATTCGATAGCTCTGGATAAGCAACTTTGAGAGTTTTGATATAAATTTTAGCCTTCAATTCAAAATGATTAAGAATCCCAATAATTATTAAACTCTTTCACCCTTCTTCGTGAAATCTGAGCAATTAAATTGCAGTCCATTTCGATGGTATGACCTATTTCGTTGTATTTTAGAATGTATTGAGGATTCACTAAAAATGCCCTGTGGACTCTCATAAATCCAAACTTATTCAATTGGTCCTCAAAATATTTCAAGGTATGAGCGACTATAATTTTTTTACCATCTTTCAAACAGAACGTTGTATAATTCACTTCTCCATGAAGCATGATTACTTCTTGCGGGCAAATGGATTTGTGGGTTTTGAGATTGAGTTTTAAGATGGGCGGAAAAATTTGTTTGTTTGAGTTTTTCATTTTATCAAGAGATAAAATTGATGGTTTATAGACTGCGACATAACTTCTTAGAATAAAATTTAAAGTAATGGTGTTCAGATTTGACAAATTTCAAAAAGTCAAATCTATATTCCAATAAGTTATGTCGTAGTCTATAAAAAGAGTAAATTCTATTTTTTTGAAATACAAAAACAAGCATTTGCATCAATTACATCCACATCTCCAATGTCTCCTTTTGGAGCAAAATTATAAATTGGAGGATTGTAATCAATAAATAAATCCGTTGAAGACGCTCCTGCTAATGTATTGCCAGTATATTTTATTCCTTGCAAACCGTACACTCTTCCTGTGGTTACACCTTTTGCCTCTAAATAATTACCACTATTCCAAATAAAATCATCACAGTCTTTTACACCGCCTTTTTCGTCACTTTTGTAGGAGAAATCTACGCCACCAGCCGAATTTTTACCCGTAAAACCACCCACAAAATATTGGGTATTTGAAACCCATGCAGTGCCAATTTTATTATAGCTATATGACATGGCATTGTGAGGATCTCCTCTTTCAGCTAATATTACCTTTTTTGTATCACCTGAAAATTCTATATCTGTTATCGTATTCATTGCCCCTGGTAAATTTGGAATTTCCAAGGTTGGAACCGCCGAAGGAGGTAAACTGCCGTCCGTATTTAGGGTAATTGAATATAAATTTCGATTTGAAGCGGTGGTGGTAGGTGTTGTAATTCTCGCAAAGTACAATTTCACTTTTCCCTTTTCATAATTCACACCAATTCCCCAAATTTGTTCATCTTGAGTTGTGATATCGGGTGTTGGCGTGTCTATCGTCCAAGGGTCATAAGTGTCTAAAATTGCACCAGCCATCGAAATTCGATAAATTTTACCATTGTCTAAATTGGTTGCAAAAATCTGTTTATTTACTTTATCATAAGCAATGTTTCCAATGCCATTTAAACTGCCAGTGCTACCCGTCGGATATGTTATTCCAGGTAAATCTACCAAAGTACTAATTGCATAGGTAGGTGAAGATGCTTTAAATATCCTTCCAGGAGTGGCATTTTTATAAAGAGGATTGTAACCATTTTGACCGTAAATTCCCGAAGAAGCCAAATAAATATTTGAATTGTCATCTGTGGCAATTCCAAAAACTCTTCCTAAATTTTTGAGCGTCCAATCGGCAGGATTTTTCACATATCCAGCAGAAATTAATGAAGGAGCCCAATCGGTTCCAACAGGGGCTGAGGCGTTGTTTCTTGTATCATAAATACCTCCCACAAAATCACTACTAATGTCGGCATTATAGGTAACCACTGTTAAACCACTTTGCGTACTATTTTCTCCAAATTGTTCACATTCAGGAGAATACACGCACGTTTCTTCTTTGCTACAAGCTATCAAAATGATAATAACTGTGAGCGTTGATAATATTCGTTTCATTTTTTTTATGTTTTATAAATGGGCATATTCTCGTAATAATATGCCCATTTGAGATATGTATTTCTTTATTTTTCAGGACAAATAACTTTCATTTCCGTTCTGCGATTAATACTATGTTGGGCTTCTGTGCAATTTACCCCATCAGCACATTCGTTCAGTAAAACCGTTTCTCCGTAACCTTTACCCGTAATTCTATTTCTGTCAATACCCTGCGATACAATGTAATTAACCGAAGCATTTGCCCTATTTTGCGAAAGCGTTTTGTTGTAATCATTACTCGAACGGCAGTCCGTATGAGAACCTACTTCCACTTGTACTTTTGGATTAGTTTTCATAAAAACAACCAAACGGTTCAATTCAACTTTGGCTATTTCTTTGATTTCATATTTATCTAAATCAAACAAAATATTTTTCAAACCCAAGGCTTTTCCACATTCAAACTTTTCTGCACACATTTCTAATTTTACAAATAGATTTTTATCACGGTTATAATCGTTGGCAGAAACCTTTTCTATTTGGGAGAAATATTTTTCCATTCTTCCGTATAAATCATATTCCCCTTTTTCGGGCAATTGAAGTAAGAAATTTCCTTGAGCATCAGTCACGGTTGATTTTTTAACGGCTAAATCTTTATTTTCCAAAACCACATTTATACCAGCAATGGGTGTGGTAGTATTACACTCAAAGGCACGACCTTTTATGATGAAGTTTCTATCGCCGTATATAATCTCTTTTGAAATAACGCCACTATTATTCATACAATTTTGAAATTCACTTTCAGATAGACTTACTTCTTCCAAATTCGTAGCGTTTAAACTCCCTTTGATGATATAATTTTTTGGTGAAACTTGTTCAAACACAACCACGCCAAAACTATTTGTTTTGCCCGTATTCACAATTTGCCCTGCTCCATTTACTAAAACAACATCTGTTTCTGGCAGTATCTCTTTGGTGTATTTATCCCTTGCGGTTATGCTCAATTTGCAACCACATACATTGCAAACAGCCTTTACTTGCTCGACTATTTTTGTTTTGCTTTTTTGGGGGAATCTAAAAACAATACCCGCATAGACTCCCACAGAACTGATATTACAGTTACATGGGTCCTTTCTTATCATTGGATTCAAATCAACTATATTACCTGATTCTTTTGCAGTTTGGTTATAATATCCAGAGGCGATGCCAGTGGTTGAATTTACTGATTCAGGGACTTCAAAATGATTGATATGATAAACACCCAAATTCACCCCAAAAGCCTTAGTGAAAAAATAGTTGAACTGTATTGATGCTTTTGAGGATATTACATTTTTTGCATCGTATCCAGCATGAAAATTCAAATCAATAGGACTTGGTGTTGGAGAAGTTGGGATTTGACCTTGTAATAAAGTATAGCCACCTTTGATATTTGATATACCACCCCTCAAATTTAATTCTAAACTCCATTTATCATTTCTCAAATACCTAAAACTGGGTCCAATACCTGCAAAAGTTCGAGTGATATGATTTTCTTGAAGATTTAGCGTATTTATGGAAAATCCAGAATAAATCAAATTGCTTGTTGAATACTTACTTTGGGGATTATTTTCTAAAAAATCACCATCTATTCCCATGCCCAACCAATTGTTAAAATAGTAATTTGCCGTTATTCCAGCCATCCAATTTCCTTTATAGTCAATGAATGGAGTGTTGTTTTGATACATAGGTTTTACATCAAAACCCCCTTTTAGGGATAGTTGTAAGCCTTTATTGTTGTTCAAAACCGTTTGAGCGTTGATACCAATACTCACGAAGAGCATCAACATTTTTAATAATATTATTTTTTTCATGATTGATATTTTTTTAAATTATTTCAACAAGGTTACGTGTGCTACATAATCCGCTTTCTTCCCAGTCTTTGCTTTTTTAATATCAAAAGTTGCAGTATGATTGGGCGTAAGGGTTTCCTCATTTGTTATCCATAAATAATTGCCATTATTTTCTGTTACAAAAATCAAATAGCACTGTAAGCCAACTGGGTATTTTCCACCCAATGTACCCAATGCGTTAGGGGCATTTTTCGGAAGCACAAGCACTTGGCTTACTTTATCAAAGCCTACTGGTACTTTGGCAGTTATGAGCGTTTTTGGTTCTGGATAACCATAAAATCTATCAACATTAAACCATCCAAAATTGGGTACAATAAACTTGTAAGTGTTTGCTCTGGTGTCCGTAAAAACAACCGTAGCGGTTTGTTCCCAACCTAAATTATTATCGTATAATTGCCCTTTAAAAAGTCTCATACCTTCAAGCATTCCTCCCGTGTTGCTCGCAGAGGTAGTTATCTCAATGGGTTTTGTTAACGTTAGGTTTTGTCCCGTTAGCGATACTATATTTACATAAAACTCCCCGCCAGACTGCATAATTTCCCACTCTTTATTTGGCAATAGTCCCATGGTTGGTTTATTAGTTACACTCATTTTGGCTTTGTCGTAAATTTCGACTAATTCCAATATGACCGATCCTGTGACAGCAGCGCCATTTAAAGTCAAACTATTGGGTTGCACAGTCACGGTTGTCCCTCTTTCAGAAGTATAAGTAAAACTTTGAGTGGAGATAAAGTGAGCAAACTTTTTTTCGCCAATTGTGGCATCTTCAAATAGAGCATTTAATTTATCAATTGAAGATGGTTGGGGTTCATTTGTAATGGTAACTTCATTGTCAGTACATCCCCAAACGATGCTTGAGATTATGATCATCTGGAAACTTTTCTTCTGAAAAAAAAGTAAGATTTTCGGTAATAACTTTTTCATGTTTTTAAAATATTGATTTTTAACACCTACATCCTTTTAGCCGATTCGGTTTTTTGCTTAGCGGTTTGACTCTACAAAATTGGGTGAATTACACAAGGCAAAAAATACCCAATTTAGGTGAGTACAAACCAAGCAAACAGAAGTGATTAGAGAGGGAAAGGCACAAAAAAAACAGGCATAACGAGCCGATTTATAGCTCATTATGCCTGTTTTGAAAGATGATTTATACTATGCTTCTTTCACTTTATTACGAATAATATAGAAACCATAAGCCACCATGAGATTGGTGATAACGATAAAAAGAGGAGAAGATAAATACCAACAAAGTTGCATGAAATCAGTAGAGTAGGCTGAAAGTTTTTCCATAAGAGTTGAAATCAAAATAGAAAAAAGATTCATGATAAGTAGAGCTGAAATTATCCAAATGAGCGAGCGTTTGTAAGTACTACTTTTATAGGTAAGCACTATTTTACGAAGCATAAGAATTGAAACAATAATAACGAATATTGTTTCAGCACTTGACATATAACTACTTATAAGATTCTTTGTAGTAAGAAAATCATTAATCATTAAACAAATAAAAATTATGCAAAGTAAAGCCAAAACCCATTTAAGTTCTTTACCTAAATCAAAAATTGATATAGTAAGCAAAGAAACTAAAATAATATCAAGACAAGGACTTAGGTGATATAAAAGTTGCTGGCTATGCTCAATATTAGAAAAATAAAAAGCAATCCAGCTAATTATAAATGCTCTAATAACGTTATAAGTGGCTATTTTTAAAGGAAAATTAAAAAACTTCCATCTAAAAATAGCCACTATTACAGGTATTATTGCTGTTCCGATACTAATATTATATGCCCATTCTATAATAGAAAAATACTTTTCCATTTAATTTTGTAGTTTTAGACCACAATATAGAAAGAAAAAATAAATTTATATTAAGCAGTCGGAGGTTTAGGTTTTATCATTGGTAATACTCCATCAGGTCCACCATCACCAGCGGTTGCTGTTGTGGCATATTTAGGAAGTTTATTCATGATTTGTGGCTCATCATCTTTTGATATGCCAGAAGCAGATTCAATCACTAATTGCAATTGCCCGCTCTTTTTAATGGCTTTGTTCATTCCAAAACTCACTACA
The DNA here is from genome assembly GCA_025354645.1 of Arcicella sp. Classification (GTDB taxonomy): domain Bacteria; phylum Bacteroidota; class Bacteroidia; order Cytophagales; family Spirosomataceae; genus Arcicella. The sequence goes on from JANXML010000110.1 coordinate 14,660, forward strand.
ATCCCTGCCGCATCTTCGTTTTCGAGGAGCATTTTGACAAGGAGGGTTTTTCCGATAAAATAACCCTGTGTCACCAAGGAATTTGGGTCTGTTATTTCTTCCTTAAAAATTGTTTTTAACTGTAAGGCAGTTTTTGCATCTACCTTTTTTAAGCCCTGTTGGCTCAATCTGTGCGTGTTTTTCATGAAATTGTGATTTTATGGTAAAAATTGGGAAATTAATAAATTGAGAGTTTTAGGTTCAATAATTCTTTGAAATTTGCAGGCAAAGGTGGCGTTGGAACATAATTTAAAACTCTTATTATTTCAATTATTGTTAGCCTTCTTCTGATTCCAGTGGTCTGATTTTCTGCCATGCTTTGAAAATTCGCTACCAAAGCTGCTGTAATAGCACTTGCTAAGGAGGTACTATTGAAAGGTTTGTCGTTCGTTGCGGTAATCATTGCGGAGGTAAGAACATCATCGCCAAAACAACGGTAATCTAATCTATTGCCACTGTTTAATTTTGGTTGAAAATTCCTATCAAAAGCACCTACCATAATGGCACCTGTCCCGTTGGTCTTATTCGTTATATCTTTCAACGTTGAAAAAGGACTTGAAAAATTAAGGTTGAGATTATTATTACCATTCCCAGCCGCTTCAATAATGATATATTTTGCACTTATTCCTTTATTAATTACATTCCACATGGCAGGTTCAATTTCTACTGGAAAAAGTGAACTTGCGACGTAATTTGGTAGCGGATTTTTTGGAGTAGGAACTGGAACTGGATAAATTTTATAAGTAACTGTAACTTGTAATTCTAATAGCACGATATCGTATAAATTAAGGGTTTTTACCATGCTTCCTGAAATCGCCTCAGTTGTTTGATTATAACCATACCCCAATACTGAAGCCAGAGCTGCCTCTCTAAATTCACCTTTTGGATAATGCGTAGAAGCCACTTGAACATCTGCCCCCATACATAATCCATTTAAGGTAGCTGCACTATCGATGGGATTCTCTTTTCCTAAAAGTACATTTAAGGTCTTTTGTCCATGCATAAAATCACCATTGTTTACCCCACCACCTAAAATTGGTCTTGCAGTAGAAGGTGGAAAACCAGCGTATTGAATAGGTGTATCAAAATTCCAACCTTGCTCCACATCTATTACTTTAATGGTAGGTTTTGAAGATGAAGTAGAAGTCAAATTTGTTCCTACAACAATGCCGAAAGTGTTAAGTATCGTATGAATAGGTTTGACATTCGCCAACGGTGGCGGTGGATCAAAAGTGCCAACTCGACTTAAAGGATCAGATTGTGGAACTGATGCGGAATTAGAAGACTTCATATTCATAGCCAATGGCTCTGGTTGAAATTTACTTGCAAAAGATTTTGGTCGATTATTTGCTACTTGTGTAGGCACATCATTTGGAATTGATGCCCCTCCAGAACCTTGAAAAGCACTTTGTTCCTCAAAATTGGCAAGTGTCCCTCTCAAATAAAAATAATCAATTCCTAAATTTGGAAAACTTATTTTTAACTTATTCAAATCCTCCAGCTTTTGCATTTCATTGGCTGAATTAACTTCAATGAAATAATAATTCAATAAATTTTCACCAATATTATTGCTTCTATCATTTGCCATTTGCATCAGATTGACAACATTCGTATTATCTTCCACAGAAAAAAGACTTTCAATTTTTCCATTCACATCCATCGGTGCGATTTGTGCAACCAGATTTGAAAAAACAAATTTACTCTCACTAATATTGCCAGCGTTTTTAAGAATAGGATAAAGTTCATTAACTCTTCCAAAGTTAAAATCGAGGAAAAATTTATCATTAATTACAATCTTTCCTGGATTATTAGTTACCGTTTCCTGTTGCAAAAAAAAAGCATCTTTAATTTTGAATACAATTTTTGAGATGGGCATAACTTTATTTGTTTAAACCAATTTCCACTCCAAAGCCTTCACAACGGCTTCCGAAGCAGAATTAACGTGGAGTTTTTCGTAAATATTTTTTACGTGCGTATGCACTGTATTGAAACTAATATCGCAAGCATCGGCAATCATTTTGTAGCTCATGCCCTTGGTCATGCAACCCAAAATTTCTTTTTCTCGATTCGTGAGGGCAACAAAAGTCTGGTGTGCCGTGGCATTTTGACTTTGAAACATTGCCAAAACTCTTGCCGCAATATTGGGCGAAAGCGAAGAACCCGAAGCAAAAACATCTTTTATGGCTTGCACATATACCTCTGGGTCGGGGCTTTTAACGATATAACCATTCGCCCCAGCACATATCGCTTGAAAGATTCTTTCATCGTCTTCATAGATGGTCTGAATCAGTATTTTGGTATCTGGATACAGTTTTTTTATGTCGAGTGTTGCCTCCAATCCACTCACGTGAGGCATTTGAATATCCATCAAAACCACGTCAGGTTTGTGCTTTTTGATAGCCCAGAGGGCATTTCGGGCATCACCAAAAGCTCCTGCCATCATAAAATCCTCGCTACTTCCCAAATACATGGCAAGGCTATCTCGCAGGTTTTTATTATCTTCAAATATCACGACCCGAATCATAAGATTTCTAATTAAGAATGTAAACATCACTTTTTTACACAAATTTATCGGGAGATTTATCCTTAAAAAATACCCAATATTGGTGACTAAACATCTATGGTTATACTCAACAAGATGCTCGACCCTTTCCCAATTTCTGAATCTATTTTTATTTTCATGTCGCATTCTTCGGCACGTTGTTCAAAATTTTGCAAACCATTTCCTTCAAAGTTTTCATTGGTGTCAAATCCGATTCCATTGTCTTCAATTTGCAAAAAAACTTGGTTTCCTTCGCTCCAAATTTTCACATTTGTTTTGCTTGCTTGGGCGTGTTTCACGATGTTGTTGATACTCTCCTTAAAAATCAGATAGGCATTTTTGCGTTGCTCCATTGACAATAGATTTTTATTACTAATTATCTGATTATCAAAGGTTAACGAAATATTTTTTGCTCCCAAAATTTGTGTAGCAAAGCCTTTCATTTTCAGCATAAACTTCTGAAAATCATCGTTTTTTGCTTGAATTGCCCAAATAGTATCTTGCATCAACTGAACAGATTCCTTTGAGTTTGAGGTGATTCTATCTAAAATTGGATTTAATTCTTTGGGGGATTTTTTACGTAATAATTCAACAAAAATGGCAATTGAGTTTAAGTTTGAACCCACTTCATCGTGCAAATCTGCCGCAATTCGATTTCTAATTTCTTCTACTTTTATTTTTTGTCTGAGGTTATAAATGGATAAGAAATATGCTCCAATACCTATCAAAGTCAAAACATAAAAAACCATTGAAGGCATAAACCACCATTCTTGCCAAAAAACTTGGCTTACATTAATTGGTAAGCTAAAAAATACTTTATTGCTTGTTCCTTTCGTACTGATTTCTAAGGAATATTTACCACCATCTAAGGTTGGGATTTGTACAATCGGCTCTGTGCCAAGTTCATGCCATTGAGCAAATTTATCGGCTTGGGGAATTCGATATTGATAGGTATATGATTGATTGTCAGAGTTTTGTAGTTGAATAGTGACAATTTCATTATATTTTAGATTCAAACTGTTTGTCTCCAAAATCCTTTGAATGGAGTCTTTTTTAAAATCGCCTTTCTGCAAATGCCATACATCAGCCAATCGAAGATTTTGGGCTGATAAGTCGTAGCAAAAAATGAAAAATATGATAAAAAAATTAGCAGTTTTAAAAACCATTGTGTCATTAGTGATTGCAGTATATTTATTTTACACAATTATAAGAACTATTGTAAGTATTTAGCTATCCAAGAATAATTTATTATTTAGTCGTAGAAATTTATTTAGAAGGAAACAAAAACGATAAAATTTTAGCTATAAATTAAGATATTGTTTTGAAGAATTGCCTGCTTTTTGATTCCACCTACTTTTAAATCTTCTCCACAATACCTTCCACGAAAATGAAATATTTTAGTAACTGATGTTAAGTACACTGATTTAGTAGTGTAATGTTTAGTTTTATTATTTAGTGTTTTTCTTAGAGACTTTCATCGTATTTACTATTAAGATTGCTTTTATTGCAAAATGATTTTTCTTGGTATTGACCTTAATTTCCTCTAATTTGTCGAAGGCAATCATAGATAAATAGAGTTGATTACTTTGGTTTCTGGTTGTTTGAGCAAGTGATTTTGAATATCATGTATTTTTTTGACCGATTTGTAAAATTCCTCACCTTTCCATCTTCTTTGATAGTAGTCTTTGATAGAACTTGCATCAGCCCGCAGCGGCTCTTAGAATTGTATGTTTCTGACCAGTATTTACAATATGGCGGTAAAGTAATTGCTACCACCTAAAGAGGTGCGATCTATGTTTTGAATGAAGCGTTGGCGAATGAAACGGATGAAATTAAATTGACTGAATGATTACATTACACTTTTTGACGCATTTCTGTACAAAAGTAAAACCTTCAAATAGTAGAAAAGATTAATTTTTATGTTTTATCTAAAATATTTAAAAATAGAATTTATATTTTGATGGCACACATGAACGATACTCAACTTTGGAAAAACTTTCAAGAGGGGGATGAATCTGCCTATACCGAGATTTATCGCACTCATGTGAAAGCTATGTATCGTTATGGTATGAGCCTTGTTCCTGCATCTGAAGCTTTTGTTTTTGATTGTATTCATGATGTTTTTACGGAAATTTGGGTGAAGAGAACTCGGCTTACTGTGCCTGATAATGTGCGATATTACTTACTTAAATGTTTGAAAGTGAGAGTTTTACATTTACTACAACGTAAAGAAAGAACTAATCAACCACTCGACCAAATAGATTTTGATGAACTTTGGGCTGAACCTTCCTATGAAGATATTTTTACTTTCGGAGAAGAAAAACAAAATCGAGAAGATTTAGTAAAAAAACTCATGAGTCAATTGCCCCCACGCCAGCAAGAAGTTCTCAGACTTCGATTTGTTGAAGAATTAGACTACAAAGAAATTGCCCAAATCCTTTCCGTAAACCCGCAATCTGCCCAAAATTTAGTTTTTCGAGCCATTGAAAAACTTCGTACATGGCTAATTCCTTGTATTTTACTATTTTTTAAAGAAATAATTTAAAATAAGTGAGTATATAAATAAGGTAACGGTCATCTACGGACAAAAACCTTATTTCCGTGCAGAAAAATTTCCAACAATATTCTATAATCGACTTCGTAGGAGATGATGATTTCTTGAAACATCACCTCCATCCTACGTCAGAATCTTCTCAATTTTGGGAAGATTGGCAGTTGCAAAATCCATCTAAAAAATCAGTGTTTCTGGAAGCTCAAAGGCTTTTTGAAGCGGTTCGTTTGGGTTTGAGCGAGTACGCACGAACTTACCTTTCACCCGAAGCTGAAGCCAACTTATTAGCTCGAATTCGATTGACCAATGAATCAAATAATTTATTTGAGAAGCCAATTGTGTCTATTTGGAGGAATAAATGGACAGTTAGTGTGGCAGCGGCATCGGTGCTTTTATTGTTAGGCGTGTTTTTCTGGAAGTTACAAACTGACCCTGTATCGCCATATTACCAGCAAATCGCTTTATTGAACAAATCGGTAATTGAAAAAAATAACGTTGATTTCAAACCCCAACTAATTCATCTTTTAGATGGTACAGCCGTGCTACTTTCTGCCAAAAGTAGGCTAAGTTATTCTGAAAATTTTGGGTCAGAAAATAGAATAGTTTACTTAGATGGTGAAGCCACTTTTGATGTTGCAAAAGACCCATCCAAACCATTTTATGTGTATGCTAATGAATTGATTACCAAAGTTTTAGGCACAAAATTTAAGATTACGGCTTATGAAAAAGGGAAGGATGTGGTTGTAACCGTTCAGCATGGTCAGGTGAGTGTTTATCGGAATGAAAAATCTGAAAAAAATTCGCTCAAAGGAGTTTTATTACTCCCCAATCAGCAAGTTGTTTTTGCTCGACAATCAGAACAATTTAATAAAACAATCATTCGTGAACCTCAAATTGTGGCTTTGAATAATAAGGAAATTATCAATTTTGATTTTGATGAAACACCCGTTTATGAAGTATTTGAAAGACTTAAAAAGGCGTATAATATTGACATAATTTATAACAGCGAGATTTTAAAAGATTGTCAATTAACGGCTTCACTTACGGATGAATCGCTTTTTCAGAAGTTAGATATCATCACAAAATCTATCGGAGCGAGTTATGAAACGGTTGAAGGTCAGATAGTTATAACTTCAAAAGGATGTAAATAAATCTTGCTAATTAATCCATAAGAAAAGCCAACGGTTTTCGAAGAACCATTGGCTTGAAATTTCCAAAATGCCGTCAAGCAATCCCCGTAAGGGTTAAGGAAACATTGTGTCCAAATTTTTAAAATTTAAACAATCAAAAGTATGAAAAAATTTAACCATTTAATTATCCAATGTATGAAAATTTCGTTGGTTCAACTTTTCATTGCCTGCTTGTTCATGAGTGTTTCGTGGGCAAATGATGCAAATGCACAGGAAATACTAAATCGACGACTTAGTATTCAGGTATCTGATATGAAGATAAAAAATGTGCTTGCGACAATTGAAAAATCTACAAATGTAAAGTTTTCATATAGTCCACAAGTAATTCAATCGAGTCGGAAAGTAACGATTAATATGGACGATATTACGTTGGGAGCAATTTTGAGCAAGATTTTAACCCCGCTGCAAATCGGTTATAATGTTGTGGGAAATCAAATTATTTTGAACACCATAAGTAAACAAGATGAACCAACGCCATCATCCATTAAAAATAATAGTGTAATAATCCCAAAAGTAGAAAACATTGAATTGAATATTAAAGGCAAAATTACGAGTACGGAAAGCGGAGAAGTTATTGCTGGCGTTAATATCAACATCAAAGGCACACAAAGAGGTACTTCGTCCAATTCAAAGGGAGAATATTCAATTACTGTTCCAGATAAAAATACGGTTTTGGTTTTCAGTTTTGTAGGGTATTCTTCCAGAGAAATTGCTGTGGGTGACAGGAGTATCATTAACGTTACGTTGGCAGAAGAAAATAAAGCATTGAGTGAAGTAGTGGTGGTGGGTTATGGAACGCAAAATAAACGAGAGCTTTCAACCTCAATTGTGTCTTTGGATGCCAAAAGTATTGCAGAACAAACCGTGACAAATGCCACACAAGCAATGGCTGGACAATTGGCTGGCGTGTCGGTGCAATCCGTCACGGGTAGCCCTGGAACTGCTCCAATCATCCGTATCAGAGGTGTTGGGTCGTTGAGTGCGGGTAATGACCCACTGATTGTTGTAGATGGTTTCCCGTTGAGTAGTACCGAAAATTTTGACCAAATTAGTCCAAATGATATTGAAAAAATTGAGGTTTTGAAAGATGCCGCTGCCGCTGCAATCTATGGTTCGAGGGGAGGAAATGGGGTAATTATGGTTACAACAAAAAGAGGAAAAGTTGGACAAACCAGATTTAATTTTTCGGTAACGACTGGCATTGATGAATTAGCTCGAAAAATTCCTGTTTTGAATTCAGCCCAATACGTTGAATACGCAAAGGAGGCATTTGCTTTAAATAAAGCGGCAATTGTTCCCTCATATTTTGACGACCCAAGTAAATGGGCTAATACCGATTGGCAAGATGTTATTTTCAGAACAGCTCAAAACAGGAGTTATCAAATGTCGGTTTCTGGGGGAACAGAAAAATTGAAATATGCTATATCGGGTGGGTATGTAAAGCAAGAAGGGATTCTGAAAGGAACTGATTATGAACGATTTAATTTTCGGGTAAACATGGATTTGCAACTTTCTTTTAAATTAAAAATGGGAATAAACGTTGCTCCAAATTATAATTATAGAAATGACCGCCCCGTGAATGGTGAAAATTCCACAGGCAATTATTATGTGGGTGTTCCAGGGCAGAGTGTGGGTTCATTAGGCTCTGTTTATACGGCTTTGGTGCAAGTTCCCATCATGCCTGTATTTTTAGAAAATGGCGACTATGACATTCCCAGAAACGATCCTTATTTGAAAAATACTTCCGTAAATCAGAATTTTTTCAATCCTTTGGCATATTTAGAATTACAGAATGACAACACACAATCGGTTAGATTGCAGGGAAATACGTTTTTACAATACGAAATTATAAAAGGCTTATCTTTCAAAATAAACGTAGGAGCGGAAACGACCAATAATCGAAGAAATACCTTTGTTCCTTCCACTTTGGCTTATAATAATTCAACAAATGCTTCTTTTTCAACGCCTAATTTGAGGGGAATTACGTCTTCGCAAGGTTCAAATCAAAACTATAATTGGCTTTGGGAAAACACCTTAAATTATGACAAAAAAGTAGGCGAAAAACATCATTTTGCTTTATTGGCTGGTTATTCAGCTCAAAAAAATACGTCCGAAAACAGCGGAGTTGCCAGTAGGGCGGGTTCATTTGCCACCGATGCTATTCCCTATGTAAGTTTATCAAGTGATATTTTTGGAACGGCTTTTAAAAGTGCTAATACCCTTATTTCTACATTTTTTAGGTTGAATTATAATTATGGACAGAAATATTTACTTTCTGCCGCCATCCGAAGAGACGGTTCTTCAAGATTTGGGGCAGATAATCGTTACGCTACTTTTCCGTCTGCCTCCGTTGCTTGGCGATTAAGTGAAGAAGGTTTTATGAAAGACGTTTCAGCTTTTAGTGAACTCAAAATTAGAGGAAGTTATGGCGTAACTGGAAATAATAATATTGGCGATTTCTCTTCGGTGGCAGTCTTGGGAGGCGACCATTACACCTTCGGGGCAGGCACAGGAACGGCTGAATATGGCTATGCACCCACAGGTTTCACGAACTCGGGTTTGACTTGGGAAACCAATACACAAAAGGATTTAGGATTGGAAGTTGGGTTGTTGAAAAATAGAATTTACCTGTCTGTGGATGTGTATGAGCGTATTACGGAAGGCTTACTCGCTCGAACACCTATTTCTTCATTGGCTGGGCTTGCCAGTTCTTATCTCAGAAATATCGGAAATATTCGTAATCGAGGTTTAGAAATCGACTTGGTTACTCGCAACTTAACGGGTGATTTTAAGTGGACAACCAATGCCAATTTCTCAACTAATAAAAATGTTTTGACTGATTATTATAAAGAAGGAGCAGATTATTATGATGCGGTTTTTGGGTGGAATACGGTTTATCAAATTCAAAAAGGAGGCTCATTAGGGGATATTTGGGGTTATGTAGCCGATGGAATTTTCATGAATCAAGGAGAGGTGGATAAAGGTCCGAGGTGGCAAGGAAACGCTTCTTCGCCAGGTGATGTGCGTTACAAAGATTTGAACGGCGATGGTAAAATCACAGCCGATGACCGTGCTGTTTTTGCGAATGCTTTACCCAAATTTACCTACGGAATTACCAATACTTTTTCCTATAAAGGCTTCGATTTGCGAGTATTATTACAAGGCGTTCAAGGTTCAAATATTGTCTATGGCGTTGGGCGAAATACAGATGCAGGTTTAGGAGGCGGAAACAATGCTACAACCGCAGTTTTGGGTCGTTGGAAATCTGAATCTCAACCTGGGGACGGTGTTACACCGAGGGTATTGAACGCTGGAAATAGTGCAGATTTTTCAAGTCGTTTTGTGTATGATGGTTCGTTTATCAGAATAAGAAATGTGTCTTTGGGATATAATCTTCCGAAAGTATTAATCAGTAAATTAAAACTCCAAAATGCTCGAATTTACGTCACAGGGCAGAATTTATATACTTTTACTAATTATTTTGGGTATAATCCAGAGGTGAATATTGAGTTGGGAAGTTCATTAAGATACGGTGTTGATCAAGGAAGTTATCCTTTGCCAAGAAGCTATTCTTTGGGCTTAAATATTGGTTTTTAATCTTAAAATTTAATGTCAATAAGGCTCTAAAACAAAGAATAAATTAGTGCCTCGATGGCAGAATAAAATACTAAAAAAATGAAAAATATAATCCAAAAAATAGTCGTATTTCTCGCTCTTTGCATCGTTTCTTTTGGTTGCAAAGAAGACTTTATAAACCTTGCAAATCCAAGTGCTTTGACTGAGGCAAGTTATTATAAAACCGCTGTAGATTTAAAGGGCGGTCTCACGGCAGCATACAGTTCTTTGCAACCCGTTTACAACTATATGTATCAATTTGCAGAAATCTCATCCGATAATTCTATCGGTCCAATTGATGGTCAAAATGAGCATTTATTTGATAAGTTTGAAGTTCCAACAAATCATACAGGAGTATCAAGAATGTGGACAAATTTATTCCGAAGTGTTGCTAAAACTAATTTAGTTATTGCCCGAGCTGAACCTATTGTAATGGACGCTACTCAAAAAGCTCGTTTTGTGGCAGAAGCTAAATTTATACGTGCTTTAAACTATTTTAATTTAGTCAGAATTTTTGGAGATGTACCAATTGTTGTTGCTCCAGTTAAAAATCCTGATGATGCTTTGTCTTTCAGAAGGGATGCTACAACCTTAGTGTACGCTCAAATTATTAAAGATTTAACAGAGTCTGAGGGGATTTTATTACCAAAATACACGGGTGTTGACGTAGGAAGAGCTACCAGTATTGCCGCAAAAATGTTATTGAGTGAAGTGTATATGACCCAAAAAAACTTTCCCGTTGCAATTACAAAATTGAAAGAAACCATTGATTTAGCTGATGCAAATGGGGTTGCTTTATTACCAAAATACGATGACATTTTTGACCCAACGAAGGGAAATAATGCGGAGATTATTTTTTCAATTCAGTACCAAAAAAACCGTATTCCAATCGAAGGAAGCCTTTTTAGTACGTGGTTTATTCCACAAGAAACGGGTAATTTAGTGGTGAAAGCAGGACGTGGATATGGATATAATTTGGTTCACCCAGATTTGGATGCGGCTTTTGAAATTAATGATAATAGGAAGTCAATTTCTGTCGATAAATACGTTTCTGCCAACGGTTTAGTTGTGCTTCGATATACCAAAAAGTACCTTGATGGAGGTCTTTTGGCTGACCAAGATGGGGACAATGATTGGACGATTTATCGTTATGCGGATTTAATCTTGCTTTATGCCGAATCTCTCAACGAAACGGGTAATCAAACTGAGGCGTTATTGCAAATGAACAGAATCAGAAAAAGGGCTGGATTGGCAAATAAAATGGTTGCCGACCAAGTGGGATTAAGATTGGCGATTGAGCAAGAAAGGCGAATTGAGTTGAATATGGAAGGACATCGTTGGTTCGATTTATTGCGTACAGGAAGGGCAATTGAGGTGATGAATAATCATTTTGCCACTTATAAAATATTGAGAACAACGAACGTTCAAGCTCAAATTGGCACTACAAATTTGCTATCGCCCATTCCCGAAACTGAGCGAACTGTGAATCCAAATATTGCTCAAAATCCAGGATATTAAAATTGGTTAGAATTGAAAATGTGTTTGTTTTTGGTTGGATTTTATAATCCAACCAAAATTTATTATTTCCTAAAAACTATATTAGACTTTGAAAACCCTCTCACAAGCCTAAACCGCAACGTATAATGAAAAGAGTCACCCTTATATTTTTTATTTCAATCAACTTTTTGTTAAATATTTCTGCCCAAAATACGGCTTCAATTTTGCTAAATGCTAACGATATTTTAAGGGAAAAACCTGTGGGAATAGGTGGGACAATGATTGAATACCACGATGCTCCAAGTCCGTTTGTGGTTGGAAATCCGTATAATTTTCAAGCGGATGTTCGTAAAAATAATTGCCAATTGATTCGTATGGGAGCATATCCAAGTCTGAAAAACATGAAACAGACCTTAAATGATTTTGATGATAAAGTTTTGGCAATTATTAATTCAGGGGCAAAACCATTGTTTTATGTCATGATAAAGCCCAATGTCTCCGCTTACTACAAAACGGATGGGAAATTGGGGGGAAATCCAGCTTCAAATTTGGCTTTCTTAGTAAATCATTATAAAAATGCTCCTTTTAATCTTTCAAAACAGATTTGGGAAGTTGGCAATGAACCCGAAAATACGGTTGATTACAAAGCTGGTTCAGATGAATATAGCGAAACTTTCAAGGCTTGCCACGATACTTTGGTGAAACAAGGTATTCGTGAAAATGTACAATTAGCTGGACCAGTTTTGAGCATAACTTACTTAAATTCAACCAATTATAGAGACGGATTATTTGAAAATTTCATAGAAAAATGTCACGATTATGTTGATTTAATTACGTTTCATAACTACGGAATTACGGTAAATCCTTTCACACCAACGGGTTCAATGACCAAAGAAAGGTCATTGTCTTTGCTTAATGATCCGCAAAGATTGGATAATATTGTGGATGGAAATAGGGTGATTGATGTCAATATTTCAGGTTCGATTAATTCAAATCGAAATAATAATCAGTGTTATATGGGACTTGCTGGTATGATGAAATTCATGCGGAAATATACGTATGCACGTGGGCAAGTGAGTTTTGGCATTACGGAACAGCGAGGATTTGCCACCAACAACGTTATTCACGACATTCATACGCTCGAATCTGGGCTTTTTAGTTTGGCTTCGACCCATTTTTTATTGTATAATAATGACCCACAATTTCCTTCCATACTTGATAATTTATTCATTTTGAGTACCAAATATGACTTACCAATTTATAACCCAGATTATTCTTACGACTACGCCAATTGGTCGCTTTGGATGAATGGAAATTTGAGGGGAAATACGATGTTAAAACTTACAACTCAATCACCGCTAAATTCTTATAAAAATGCTCTCTTGCTCACCACAGCCTCAAAAAATGCGGATGGGACAGTCTTTTTGGAGGTGATAAATCGTGATACCGCCAATATCAAAACTACTATTTCATGTAGCAATTTTCCGCAATATGTGAAGACTGCAATTCATGAAATGTCTAATGCAAAGTTGCCAAATACTGAAACGGAGTTCTTTTACACGCCTAATTTTACTTATATTTTTCCAAGAATGAGTGTTACTGTTTTCAAATTTCAAAAGAGTAATGTTCCAATAATTACGGCAAATCAGGAGGAAGAAAATTTAGTATTTTCGGCATATCCAAATCCCTGTAAAAATGATAGTTTTTTTGTAAAATCAAGCCAAATATCGAAAGCGAAAATCAGCTTTTTTAATACTTTGGGGCAAGAAATATCCATCAAAATTCAAGAAATTAATAAAGAAACGTATCAAATTTCAAGCCCAGAAAAGGGGTTTAAAACGGGGATATATTTTTTAAATTTATTGATAAACAATCAAAAATATGTTAAAAAAATCATCATTGCTGAATAGGGTGTTTGAAGTAAAATTCATAATTTTTAAAAATACAAAAACAAACCCAAAATCGTTTTTATGCTTGTTTTTATGTTTTATATTGCTGCATAATCCTTTACTATCCCAAACCCAAAACGCCAATTTATCACAAGCATCTTTCCAGAATCCTCCAACCGAAAACCATATTTATACGTGGTGGCATTGGCTCAATAAAGGCATCACAAAATCGGGAATCACAAAAGATTTGGAAGCCATGAAACAACAGGGCATTCGTGGAGCAACCATTTTGAATGTCAATCAGTTTCAGGGGAAAGATTTTGGGGTCGCCAACGTGAAATTTAACTCGCCCGAATGGTATGATGTCTTCAAATATTCCCTCCAAGAAGCCAAGCGTTTGGGTCTTGAAATTGGCGTACATAATTGCGACGGTTGGAGTACAAGTGGTGGTCCTTGGATTACACCCGAACAATCCATGAAGCAATTTGTGTGGAGTAAAGATTTTGTGGAAGGTGGGAAAAACATTCAGTTGAAACTCAAAAAACCGTTCAGTCGGATGGGCTTTTATCGTGATGCCTACGTGTTGGCTTTCCCCGCACCGCAACCAAGTCCTTTCTATAAAAATCTGCCAAAAGTTACAATTTCCGATAATCAAGATGCTCATTTTTTAGTTGATGGCAGCCCTCTAAGCACCGTCAAAATCAATATTGGCGAATCAATACAGTTCAATTTCAATGATACCTATCAAACAAATACCTTGTTGATTCACTTGAATAAGCCTTTTGCTTGGCGGGGGACTGACCAAACGGTATTTTTTGAATTATCAACTTCGGATGATAGTATTAATTTTAAAAAGATTACTGATTTGAAAGATACGTTGTTAAACCAAACCGTTCTACTCAAAATTCCTGAAATTAAAGCTAAGTTTTTCAAAGTTACTTTGAAAGATATGCTTAAAAAACAAGGAATTGGAATTGATTGGGGAAATAATTTAGACATTTCAGAAATGGCATTTTTGAACGAAGGCGAAAAAGGAATTTTCCAAACTCGGATAAAATATCTGCAAGCAAAAACCATTACTTCAATTGCGGATAATGTAAAGAATTTTTCGGTTGTTACGGTTTTACCAGATGATGAAAATACAATAAGAAACACTAAAAATGTGATTGACATTACTGATAAAATGTCTGTTGATGGAGTTTTAAACTGGAATCCTCCATCGGGTAATTGGGCGATTCTTCGTTTTGGATATACGACAACTGGCGTGAAAAATCAACCCGCTACGGTGGAAGGAGAAGGTTTAGAATGTGATAAGATGGATACAACGGCTCTGGATATACATTTCAAAAATTTCCCGCAAAAATTGATTGAAGCTGCGGGTGATATGAAGGGCAATACTTTCAAATATCTCTTTGTAGATAGCTGGGAGTGCCTTTATCAAAATTGGACGGTTGGTTTCGAGAAAGAATTTGAGAAAGCGAGAGGCTATAAAATGCTTCCATATTTGCCCATTTTATGCGGTGAAATGGTGGAAAGTAGCGAACGAAGCGAAGCATTTTTACATGATTTTCGTAAAACAATTTCAGAATTAGTTGAACTCAGATATTTCAAACATTTAAGCGATTTGTGCCATAAGCAAGGCATGGATTTGCACGCCGAAGCCATTTACGGAGGAATACATGCACTACCTTTGGACATTCTGAAAGCTAACTCCTATTTTGATGTTCCCATGACAGAATTTTGGGGCAGAATTGACCCTTCGGATTCTTTGTTGAAATACAATCCGAATAATCAAGTTACGGGAACGTTTGTTACTCATGCCGCCACGATGTACAACAAATCAGTAGTTGCGGCGGAATCATATTCAAGTTCAGCCAATTTTAGTGAATCGCCTTGGGCATTGAAATTGTGGGGTGATAAGGCATTTACGGAGGGGGTAAACCGCATTGTATTGCACAGTCTTGTGCATCAACCAAATGAGCAAAAACCTGGTATGACTTTGGGACCTTTTGGCTCAATCTTTAATCGAAATAACCCGTGGTGGCAACACGCAAAGGCTTGGTTTGACTATCAAGCAAGGGTACAATATGTCTTACAAAAAGGTAGAACAGTAGCGGATGTTTTAGTGTATATGGGTGATAAAATGCCAATTGCGGAAGTTGCCAATAAACCTTCAACTTATAATTCAGGTATTCGTTTTGACTTTTGCAATAACGATATTTTAATGAAATATGCTACGGTTAAGAATGGCAGAATATCACTTCACAACAATCTTAGTTATGCAGTTTTAATCCTTGAAGATAGCGTGATGAATCTTTCAACGTTGATTAAAATTGAAGAATTAATAAGAAATGGCGGGATAATTGTTGCTCCAAAACCTATCAGAACTTTATCTTTGAATAATTACGAAAACAACAATGAAGCACTTAGAAAGTAGAGCAACGCTATCTGGGGTAAAATAGATGGAAAAACGGTTTTTGAAAATCAATATGGCAAAGGGAAAGTCATTTTTGGCAAGTCAATCGAAAGTGTATTTTCTGAAAATAAATTTATACAAGACATTGATTTTAAGGGAATTAACCCATCTGAATTGATGTACATTCATAAAAAAACTGCAACACAAGATTTCTATTATATTACAAATAAGAACGAAAGTCGAGAAGTTCAATTTGAGGGATTATTTAAGATTAAAGGGAAAGTCCCACAAATTTGGAACCCAATTAATGGAGAGATTTTGAGCTTAAAAACGTACTCAGTAGATGGAGAAGTTACTAAAATACCGCTAACTTTAAACCCTAAACAGTCATTTTTTATTGTATTTTCCGAAAAATCTCAGTCCGATTTAATTTCAGCTAAAAAAGCGGTAGATAAGGTAGTAGATGAACTCGTATTAAAGCCTTTCAATGGTAAAATTACCTTTGTGGATGAGCCTGAAATTAAACCAGTTTTATTTAATAATTTTCAGTCATTAACTAAATCTTCAAATCCAGAAATTAAATATTATGTGGGTTTGGCAAAATATGATTTTGAAGTTGAAATATCGAAAGACTTTATCAAAGCAGGGCAACGGAATTACTTAAAATTAGGTAAATTTGGTTCCACCGCTAAAATTGAGATTAATGGAAAATTTGTAACAATTGTTTGGGAGCAAAGTTCCGAAATTGATATAACAGATTTTATCAAACAAGGGAAAAATACGTTCATTATTTCTACCACAAATCCATGGAGAAACCGATTAATTGGAGACTTAATTTATCCTGAAAATAAAAAAGAAAGATGGTTTTCCAGTAATTTGAAAGACAACGGTGGCAAGGTATTAATTGATAAAAATTCTTTTCTTTTAATATTAGGATTAGGCTCCGATATTTCGATAATTAGTAAAGAACTCCCCGTTTTAAATTCAAATAAATGAAAAAATATTTAATTTTTTTGACTTTCCTTTTTGTAATAATCAATTTAAAATCTTCCTCTCAAAACCCTGTTCAAATAAAAGGAGTTTTCCTTAAATGACGGTCAAAACAATGAAAGTTTCTCCAAATGGTTATGAACATTGCGAATTTCCTGACAATTTTTCAGCTCCTTGGGTGAGAATTACACCTAATAAATCCGCAGAAAGTGAATGAATTTTTAATTTATAATTGACTAAAAAATACAAAACAATGAGAAAAAATCTCGCAATTATTTTTATCGTCTGGGCAATAACAACGCCCATGTCATTCGCCCAACCCAGCGAAAAATTTATTAAAGTTGCCGTTTCTGCCGACCACCCAGATTGGGTCTATAAAGTAGGCGAAAAGGTGAAATTTACCATTGATGTTTATAAGAATGGAAGTCTGGTGAAAAACGCCCAAGTGCGTTATGAAATTGGTCCTGAAAAACAAGAACCAACTCAAAAAGAGACGATTGTGTTGTTGTCGGGTTCAAAAACTATTGATGGTGGAACCATGATAACGGGAGGGTTTTTAAGATGCGTAGCCATTGCGGATATTGACGGAAAAGAGTACAGAAACCTTTGTACGGCAGGTTTTGATCCTCTAAGTATCGCTCCAACGGTTGAAAATCCAACTGATTTTGATACCTTTTGGGACGATGCAAAAACTGAACTTGCCAAAATTCCGATGGATATAAAAATGACATTATTACCCGAACGATGTACCGAATTAACGAATGTTTATCACGTAAATTTGCAAAATTTTAAGGTGGGAACACGTCTTTACGGTATTCTTTGTGTACCAAAGAAAGAAGGAAAATATCCTGCACTTTTGCAAGTTCCAGGTGCAGGCGTTCGGGCTTATGCAGGGGATATTGCTAATGCAGACAAGGGTATAATCACGTTTCAAATCGGCATTCACGGCATTCCCGTAACGATGGATGCTGGAGTTTATACAGATTTAGGGGCAGGTATTTTAAATGGATATTTTAATTATAATATGGATGATAAAAATCGTTTTTTCTATAAGCGAGTTTACATGGGTTGTGTACGAGCGAATGATTTTTTGACAAGTTTACAACAATATGACGGCACAAATCTTGGTGTGGTTGGTGGAAGCCAAGGAGGTGCATTGTCAATTATTACAGCGGCTTTGGATAGTAGAGTGAAATGGTTAGGAGCATTTTACCCCGCCCTTTCTGATGTAACGGGTTATTTGAAAGGAAGGGCGGGTGGTTGGCCTCATTATTTTGATAAAAATAACCGTCTTTTTAACGAAAAGAAGGAAAAATTAGAAACTATTAAATATTATGATGTGGTGAATTTTGCCCGCAGACTTAAAATTCCAGGGTATTATTCGTGGGGGTTTAATGATGAAACCTGCCCTCCGACTTTAATGTATTCGGTTTATAACGTTATCTCTGCCCCTAAAAGCCTGTATTTGGCATTAGATACAGGACATTGGACATACCCTGAACAAAACGAAAAAATGTATGATTGGCTTCGTGAGAAATTGAGTGGAAAGTAAGAATCTTGATGAAGAATTATTTTTTCAGAATAGGATTTATTAGATTCACAAGATACGACAGGATTAAATTCAGAATCCTAAAATTCATGCTAATCTTATTAATCCTGTTCTGATTTTTGTGTAAGAAAATGAATTAAACAATGTACTAAATTACATGAAAGACGTAACTTTTTACACTTTTTTACTTCTTTAAAACGACTGCACTGTACTATAAACAGGAGAAATTATTATTTGATGCACTCAAAACAATAAAAAATACTCCTGATGTAAAATATAATATTCTTACAAATTCTTGACACGGAACGGGTAAATTTGAGGATATTGCCACCATTAATTCTATCCTCTCAAAATCAATAACTTAAAAATGTAATTAAATATTTTCTATTCCCTAACCGAAGACCCACGAACAATCAATTCGGTCAATAATTGATGCCTTTCATTCCTAATAATTTTTTCTTCCAAAGCCTTGATTAATATGCTTGCTGATAATTTCCCCATCTCGCCAATAGGCTGAGAAATCGTGGTTAATTGTGGTTCAATAATCGTTGAAACGGGGTCATTACTGAAACCCACAACCCCCAATTCTTCGGGGATTTTGATACCTTTACTTTTTGCTAAAATCATTACCTCGATTGCCGTAGGGTCATTTATTGCAAAAATGGCATCGGGCGGATTTGGTAAACTCAAAAGATGATTGGCATAAATTCTTGCCTTTTCTTCGGTCAAATCAAAGTCAATAATTAGCTCGTTATCAATCGTTAAATTGTGCTTTTGAATGGCATCTAAATACCCCTGTTTTCGATTTTTACTCAACTGTAATGAACTCGGACCTGCCAAATGAGCAATCCGTTTATACCCCTGTTCAATTAAATGCTCAACTGCCATAAACGCCCCGTGATAATCATCCACAACCACTTGCGGAGTTTCTAATTCGGGACAAATTCGATTGAAAAAAACCATTGGAATTTCCTTTCGCATGACTGTTTTGAAATGGTCAAAATTATTGGTTTGACTCGTAACCGAAACCAGAAAACCGTCCACTCGGCTACTCATTAAAGCCTTTACGTTCGCTACTTCGGTTTCATAACACTCATCCGACTGACAAATCATTACGTTGTAACCCGCTTTTGAAAGCACAGACTGAGCTCCAATGATGAAAGCTGGGAAGAAGTAATGCCTAAATTCTGGGACGATAATTCCAATGGTATTTGTCCGATTTTTCAACAGCCCATGTGCCAATGGATTAGGTTCGTATTCCAATTGTTTTGCCAAATCTAAGACCATTTGCCGTGTGCCTTCGTGTATATCCGAATGTCCCCGTAAAGCCCGTGAAACAGTTGATTTGGAAATACCCAATTCATTCGCTAAATCAATTATTGTAACTTGATGGTGTGGGTTTCTGGACTTAGAAATTGGTTCAGGTATCGTGAAATGATATTGACAAGATTTACATAAATATCGTTGCTTACCCCGAATAATTCCTGCTTTCTGAACGTAATCTACTTGATGACATTTTATACATTTTATCATTATCTGTAAGATATTAATTGTATTATTTTAATATTACACCTAATTGCATTAAATTTTTGTTCACATTATGAACTGAATATAAAGATAACAATTTTTCGTTATTCTACCTATCGGTATCAGTTTTGGGAAAGTTCCCGATAGTTTTTATCGAAAAAATTAAATTATTTCTTCTAAAATTTAAAATAATACTATAAGTTTAAATAATAATGGCAAAAGTGGATAGGTAAATGAATTTATTGATCTTCTTTGCTATTTATTGTAAAATTGTATTATTCTAATTTAAAACAATCAAATTAAATGTTAAAAATATTACAAATATTAACCCTAATTGGATTATTCGTAAGTACTACGATTGCCCAAAATATAAATGTCAAAGGGAAGGTAACAGATTCCAATGGTACTTCACTCCCAGGCGTAAGTATTATCATAAAAGATGCAACTCGTGGAACAGTTACAGACAACGATGGTAACTATAATCTAAGCGATGTTCCCGCAAAAGGAAGTTTGATTTTTTCGTTTGTTGGCTATTTGAAAAATGAGCTTACAATCAATAATCGGACGATGATTAACGTAAATCTTGAAAACGAAACTACTTCATTGAGTGAAGTGGTTGTGGTGGGTTACGGTACGCAGAGAAAAGTAGAAACTACTGGTTCAATTGCCTCCATTAAATCGGCAGATTTGACACTAACCCCTATTGCAAACGTTGCCCAAGGCTTACAAGCTCGGATTTCGGGAGTTCAAATTACCCAAAATTCTTCCGCACCAGGAGGAAATGTTTCCGTCAGAATTCGTGGTACAAACTCAATCAATGGTTCATCGGAACCGCTGTATGTTATTGATGGAATTCAAGTAACAAATGGCGGTGGCGTGAATGATGTTAGCCCACTTTCACAAATCAATCCCAACGATATTGAGAGTGTGGATGTTTTGAAAGATGCTTCGGCTTCGGCAATTTATGGTTCGAGGGCAGCCAATGGAGTTGTTTTAATTACAACAAAAAGAGGAAAATCTGGTGCAACACGGGTTACTTATGATAGCTACTTTGGAACACAGGAGGTAAATAAGAAAATTGAGATGTTAAATGCTTCTGAATTTGCCACTCTCGAAAACGAAACATTCAAACAGACTATCTACGCCAATCCGTCTTCCTTGGGTCAGGGAATAGATTATCAGGATTTAGTTTTCCGAAAAGCACCCATTCAAAATCATCAGTTAAGCATCACAGGCGGTTCAGAGAAAACGCAAGTATCGTTGGCTTTGAATTATTTTAATCAAGACGGAATTGTCATTAATTCAAATTTTTCTCGATATTCTCTACGGGTAAATCTCGACCATCGGGTGAATAAATGGATGAAGGTTGGAACGAGTTTGCTTTACACAAATTCTTTAAGCGACCGTGTACCAACTGGACAAACAAGTATAGATCAAGGTGCGGTGAGCGGGAGTATTATTGGAGCCGCTTTGGCAGCACCTCCAAATCTATTGCCCTACAGAGAAGACGGTTCGATTTTTCCATTCGGCGACCAGTTAAATGGTCGTTATCGTGAATTTTCTAATCCAATAGGTTTGGCTCAAATTCTGAATAAAACAACTACTGCACGCTTATTGAGCAATTTTATTTAGAATTTATGCTGGCAAAAGGACTAACTTACCGTGCCGACATGAACGTAATACAGTCAAGTGCTTTAACTGATTCTTATTCACCACGCTCGATTTCGAACACCTCGGATTTAGCATCAGCGGGGTCGGCAGGGAAAGCAAATTCTTACGGAACCAACCTCTTACATGAAAGTATTTTAACTTATCAAACCAAGTTAAATGACGTTCATTCTCTAAAATTTACAGGCGTTTTTGCCACTCAAAAACAATTGAGTAATGCCAATTCAATCAGTGCAAGTATTTTTCCAAATGATGCTACAACGAATGAAGCACTTCAATTGGCTACCAATAGAACGGTGTCAAGTAGTAGAAGTGAGACCCGTTTGGATTCGTATATGGGAAGGATAAATTATGGTTACAAAGACAAATATTTTGTGGATGTGATTACCCGAATTGACGGTGCAAGTCAGTTCGGCATAAATAATAAATATGGATTTTTCCCCGCAGTTTCAGCCGCTTGGCGTTTAATTGAAGAGCCATTTATGAAGGAACAAACGCTCTTGTCTGATTTGAAACTGCGTGGAAGCTACGGAATTACTGGTAATGCCAACGCCATCGGAGCGTATAATTCTCTGGCTTTGGTGGGTTCTGGGACTGCAAACGATTACCAATTCAACCATATTTACACAACGGGAATTGCCCCAACGGGGATTCCAAATCCAGATTTGAAGTGGGAAAAGTCAACACAAATTGATATTGGTTTAGATGTTAGTTTATTGAATAATCGGCTCAATTTAGTTTTGGATTGGTACAACAAGCGAACTGATGATTTATTGTTTGTGAAAGCCTTACCACTTTCTTCGGGCTACGGAACGATTACAGGCAATTTTGCCTCACTCGAAAATCAAGGTTTTGAGTTTGCCGCAAATGCCAATATTCTTAACACTAAATTGAAATGGAATGTGAATGCAAATATTACGTTTAACAGAAATAAATTACTCTCTTTGGCGGGCGATATTCAAGAATTTGCTGTTAATAATTTTGGAATTATTAGAGTTGGGCAACCTTTGGGTATTTTTAAAACATATGTTTTTGATGGAAATTATCAAACAGGAGAAAATATTTTGCCAGGTTCGGATAGCAGGATTGGTGGAACAAAAGTGCGGGATGTAAACGGTGATGGCAAGATTTCGGTGGATGACCAAGTGATTACGGGCAATGCAAACCCCGATTTTATATTCGGTTTTTCAACTGATTTTAAATATAAAAACGTTGATTTAAATGTTTTTTTCTCGGGTGTACAAGGCAATAAAGTTTATAATTTAATCAGATATACCTTCGAGAATCCATTGGGTGGAAGAAATTTATATAAGGAATTAGTAAACCGTTGGTCGTCCACAAATCCTAACAATGAATATGTAGTACCATTGCAAGGGGGAAGATTACCCATTTCTGACAGATTTATGGAGGACGGTTCTTTTATTCGATGTAAAAATATAACGCTTGGTTATACTTTACCACCAATAAAAGGTATTTCAAACGCACGTATTTATGTGAGTACCAATAACTTATTTACGATTACTAAATATTCAGGCTTCGACCCAGAGGTGAATTCTTATGGCAATAACAATACTCTGATTGGAGTAGATAACTTGGTTTATCCCGTAGCAAAATCATATTTGGTAGGTTTGCAAGTAAGTTTTTAGAAGACCTTAAAAATTTATTCAAAAATTTTAATATTATTTGAAATGAAAAAACTATATATAAAACTATTATTTATCTCAACTCTTTACGCATTAGCGAGTTGCGAACTTAACGAAACCCCATATTCTTCTATTTTTACCGAAAGTTTTTATAAAACCGCAGGAGACGCAGAAGTTGCAATTACGGCAGTATATGGTGGAATTGCCGATTTATACAGCGGTCCAGCCCCGTTGATGAATTCAGATTTTAGTGCCGACCAAGTATATCCTCGTGCGGTTGTGGCTCGCAATACTTATACCTTATTTACCTATGACGCTGCCTATTCTGCCGCAGTTAGTTTCGGACGTGCTTTTGAGTCCCCCATTTTTACGTGGACATCTTGCTACCGTGGAATTGAAAAAGCCAATTGGATAATTGAAAAAGTGCCTTCCATTCCAATGGATGAAAAAAGAAGGGATGAAATTGTAGGTGAGGCACTGTTTATAAGAGCTTATATGCACTGGATGCTGGCAAAGAATTTTGGCGAAGTTCCCGTAAAAATTGTAGCCAGTAGTAAACTGGAAAACGCTATTTTAAAAAAGAGTCCAAGAGCAGATGTTTATAAACAAATTTTTGCAGATTTAGACTTAGCAATTACGAAACTCCCTTCTTACTCTGCCTCTTTGGTAAAAGGTAGGGCTTCAAAAGAGGCAGCACAATCGTTGTACGCAAAAGCCGCTTTATATGCTGAAAATTGGACGTTAGCACTTCAACAAGCCCAAGCGGTTATTTCTTCTGGAAAACATAGCTTGATGCCCGATGTAAAAGATACTTATAACGTTATAAAGGAGGATTTAGCAAGAGCCGAAAACATCTTTGCCTTTGAGTGTGAGAGTACAACACCAGGTAAAACCTCACAAATAATGGGTTTGTATGGACCTCCTGGTAGTACTGCACCCGATTATGGAAGGACGACTTTTGGTTCAATTTTCGTTTACCAATCCTTCTTTGATTCTTTAGATGTGAAAGACAAAAGAAGAGGTTTACTGGACACAAATTATGTCAATCTTCAAGGGAGAATTGTTCTTCAAAAAGACATTACCCCTATTACGAGAAAGGGAATTCTGGTGAAAAAATATCAAGATGCAAATTCAATTGGTAGCAACCATGCCGTTAATATTCCGCTTTTACGGTACGCTGATGTACTTTTAATTGCGGCAGAAGCAGAAGCTCGTTTAAATGGAAGCTCTTCAATTGCTTATGGTTTTATCAATCAAGTTCGTAGAAGAGCGGGTATTTCAGATTTAAGAGTAGGATTGAGTAAAGATGCCTTAATCGATGCAATTTTGCAGGAACGCTCATGGGAATTA
Organism: Arcicella sp.; assembly: GCA_025354645.1. GTDB lineage: Bacteria > Bacteroidota > Bacteroidia > Cytophagales > Spirosomataceae > Arcicella. Next base: position 39,126 of record JANXML010000110.1, read on the forward strand.
TTTGCCGAAGGCGACCGATGGTTTGATTTAACCCGAACAAATACTTTTATAACGGTTGTTTCAAAAGCAGTCAATGATGTTTATCCCGTGAGAACGCCAACGGCAAAATATCGTTATTTTCCAATTCCACAGGATGAAATAAACGCCAATCCAAGCGTTGAGCAGAATCCTGAATGGAAATAATTTTAAATTAATTAAAAATAACAATTTGAACTCACTAATCGACACATCCGTAATTTTCATTTTCTCTGCCTTTGTGTTAGGAATTGGGTTACTTTTTGCTCGAACGGGTCGAAATTTAAAATCGTTTTTTGCGGGTGGTGAAGCCGTGCCGTGGACGATTGGCGGATTGTCGTTATTCATGTCTTTTTTCTCGGCGGGTACATTTGTGGCGTGGGGAAGTATTGCCTATAAACACGGTTGGGTAGCCATCACCATTCAATGGACTATGTGCATCGGGGCGGTGGTTACGGGCTTATATTTAGCTCCAAAATGGAAAGCAACGGGCAATTTAACCGCCGCAGAGTTCATTAGAGAACGCTTGGGAAACACCGTTCAGAAGCTATACGTCTATATTTTTATTTTGGTATCGGTATTTATCAAAGGTTCGGTTTTATATCCAGTTGCCAAATTAGTGAGCATTTCTTTGGGATTTCCATTGATGGAATGTACCATCGTTTTAGGGATTTTCATGATTGCATACACGGCTGTTGGCGGACTTTGGGCGGTCATGGTAACGGACATTTTACAGTTCGTAATCCTTACCGCCGCAGTGTTTATTTTATTGCCACTTTCATTGAATAAAGTAGGTGGTTTTCAAGCATTTACACAAAAAGTGCCCGATGACTTTTTTAATATTCTGAACGGCGATTACATGCTTGCCTTTATTCTTTCCTTTGTTTTGTATCATATTTGTTACATCGGTGGCAACTGGACATTTGTGCAACGTTACACAAGCGTAGATTCGCCAAAATCAGCACGAAAAGTGGCATATTTATTTGCGGGTTTGTATTTAATTAGCCCAATAATTTGGATGTTACCGCCCATGATTTATCATACTATCAATCCTGATTTAGTGGGTTTAGATACCGAAAATGCCTACCTCAAAGTTTGTCAGTTGGTCTTGCCCCCAGGCTTGTTGGGTTTGATGCTTACGGGTATGTATTTTTCAACTTCGGCAAGTGCAAACACGACCTTAAATGTGGTTTCTGCGGTGTTTACCAATGATATTTATAAAGGTTTCATAAATCCGCAAGCACCTGATAAACAGTTGATTAAGGTCGCTCGCTTATCCTCTTGGGCATTTGGTTTTGGAATGATAATTATTGCTTTGTTGGTTCCAAGAGCGGGTGGAATGGTTGAAGTAGTTCTGAGTATTTCTGCCATTTCGGGCGGACCATTGCTTGCTCCACCGATTTGGGCATTATTTTCTAAAAGTTTAGACGGTAAGACCACACTTTGGATAACGTCAATATGCCTGACCATTAATTTATTTTTCAAAATTATTGCCCCAATTTCCTTTCATTTCAAACTCAACCGTGCTGAGGAGATGTTGATTGGCATTGGTATTCCACTTTTGCTTTTAATTTTGAATGAATGGGGGTTGAAAAAATCCGAAAGTGCTGATTATCAATCGTATAAAAAGTACAAAGACGATAAATTAAGTGAAATTGCAGAACAAAAATCAGTCATTTTTGAAGACAATTCTGAGGCAGAAATCATTAAAGAACAAAATCGTTTTGGGTTAAAAGTGATTGCGTTTTCATTAGTTTTTGTTGCTTTGATTTTGTTCATTTTGAGTTTTTTAACTACCATCGGAAAAACCTTAACCGCAAGTATCGCTTTTGTAGTTTTATTGGCATCTTGGATACCTTTTTCACAGACTAAAAAATGAAAAAAATATTTCTTATATCTCTAATCATATTTACTTTTCAAGGGGTTTTTGCTCAAACTACATCTCTCAATGGCAATTGGTCTTTTCATACCGACCCTAATAATAAAGGAGAAAATCAAGGTTGGTATAAACCCGAATTTTCCACCCAAAATTGGGACGAAATGCCCGTGCCTTACAACTGGGATTTGCGGAACGAATACGCTCATTATGTGGGCAGAGCGTGGTATAAACGCACTTTTAACGTAAATCCAAATCAGAAATCACAAGTTTTCCGATTAATTTTTGATGGTGTTTACAATGATTCAAAAGTGTGGTTAAATGGAAAACTATTGGGAGAAAATAATTTGGGGTACTTGCCTTTTGAGTTTGAAATATCAAATTTACTTGATTTTAATGGCAATAATACGCTCGTGGTTGTGGCAGATAATACCTTCAAAAGAGGAGCTATTTGGACATGGGGAGGCATCAGAAGAGAAGTCAAATTAGAGATTTCTGAAAAAGTCAGAATTGTTCAACAACGAATCACTTCAAACGTTGATTTAGCGAATAAAACGGCTTCTGTTTCCATTGAAATTTTCTTACAAAATTATGATTCAAAAGCCCATGAAGTAGCTGGTAATGTGGCAATTAGTTCAATAAACGGGCAATTAAAATCACTCCCTTTCAATGCAAAAATAGAGGCAAATTCAGCACAAGAAATTATGGTAAAAACCGCTTTAAATGAATCAGAAACGCATTTATGGCATTTTGAAGACCCATTTTTATACGCCTCCGAAGTAAGAATTACTAATACAAATGAACATGATATTAGTCGTTTTGGATTACGCAAAATCGAATTGGATAATGCTAAATATGAGCTGAAACTCAATGGCGAATCCGTCAGATTGATGGGTATGAATCTTGTTCCCGACGACCGCACAACTGGAAATACTATTCCACTTTGGCGATTCAAAGAAGACGTTGATTTATTGAAGACTTTGGGGTGTAACATGGCTCGAATTACGCACTTGCCATTACCGAAAGAATGTTTAGATTATTTGGACGAAAGAGGCATTTTGGTATTCAATGAAATTCCGCTTTGGGGTTATGATAAATTTGCCGATCCCGACAAACCTATTGCTTTTGATTGGCTTAAACGTCTGATTATCAAGGACTTTAATCATCCTTCGGTAATTGGTTGGGGTGTTGGCAATGAGATTGGTAAGTACCCAACCGTAATGAAATACGTGGAAAAAGCCACGCAATATGTTCGAGGTTTGGATAGCACCAGACTGGCAGTTGTCGTGAGTCATACTGCCGATAATGAGAAAGATATTATTGATTTTTCAGATTTGGGATTAATCAATAAATACAATAAAAATATTGGTCAAGTAACTGACTTACAGCATAATAGACACCCAAATAAAATTTTATTTTACACAGAATTTGGCTTGGGACAAATCGGTGAAGATTTAGATACTGACTATAACGCAAAAGCCTCTCTGGACTCCATGCGATTTAAACCCTATTTAATTGGGGCATCTTACTGGACTTTCAACGATTACCGAAGCAATTTTAACGGAACAAAAGAATTCTCCGAAAACCGTGCTTGGGGTGTGGTTGATGCGGCAAGGCAAAAGAAAAAGGCGTTTTATTCTTTCCGAAAAGAACAAGCACCCGTGAAGTCTTTTCGGGTAAATTCTATGGATAGAATTACTATTATTCCAAGAAAAAAGTTGGATTTACCCGCCTTTATTTTACGAGAATATAAAGTAGTTTATCTGTTTAAAGATGCTGATAATAAAGTACTTACGGGTGGATTTATCAGGATTCCGACCATAAAACTTGATGATTTTAATTTTGTAAAAAACCTTGATTGGATAAAACCTGAAAATGCTCATTCCGTGAGTGTAGATTTACTTTCCCCCTTAAATTATTCAACCGCCGACACAACTATTTTCTTCCAAAAACCCGTTCCGACTCAAATTTTATCTACGCACGGCGTTCGACAAAATGCCAACGGAATGCCCCCAAAAACGGGAGTAATTCGGGTTGTGTTTGATAAAAATCCAACGGCAGTTTTGCATAAAATAAAGTTTGGTAAAAATGGATTAACTCAAGAGACAAAACCAACGCTTAATCTTTCAGAAAATGTGAAAGATTTGGAATTTGGAGAAACCTATCAAGTGGCAGTTGTTGCGATAAATGCAGTGGGCGAAACGCTATCCGAAATCAAAAATATCAAGGTCGGTACGGAAGCAATGCCTCCAACAATTCGCTATACAGAAGCGGCTGACAAAGGTTTTTTTGTGGGCTATTCAGTCCTGCCACTCGACCGATATTTTAGGGTTCAGTACACCATAAAAAAAGGCAACTATTCAAATGCAATGGTTGCTCAAACCGATGCAAAAGGGACACTTTTTGTCGGTGATTTAGAGAACGGGAAACCTTATTATTTCAGATTACAAACCATCACCGATGAATTCACTTATTCAGAATGGTCGGAAGAGAAAACGATTATCCCTGACGGTGGATTACTCCCACAAGTTCCTGATTTAAAGTATGTTATCCAAAATAATGAAGAAGCAATAGTATGTTTTGAACCTGTAAAGAAAGCCATTGGCTACGTTTTAGAATACCGCTCTAAGAGCATTTCTAAGAAAAATACTGTTGTTTCTGAATGGCAAAAAATGGATATTTCATCGGCTCAAACCTCTTTTTTTCAATTCAAAAAACCTAATCCAAAATTACAATACGAGTTCAGATTAGCCACAAAAAACACGGTAGGTATTTCAACATTTTCGGAAATAAAATAACGATTAAAAGGCATGATAAAATCTCCTTCGACCATAAAACGTGAAAATAAAAACACCTCATTATCCGCCGATTTAGTGATTGTAGGAGGGGGGCTTTCGGGTGTTTGTTGTGCCATCACTGCCGCCCGTGCGGGGGTAAAAGTTATCATCGTAACTGACCGCCCTGTGTTGGGAGGAAACGCATCTTCGGAAGTTAGACTTTGGGTTTTGGGGGCAACCTCACACATGGGCAACAACAATCGTTGGGCGAGAGAAGGGGGCGTAATTGATGAGCTTTTAGTAGAAAATATGTACCGAAATGCGGAAGGTAATCCTTTAATTTTCGATACCATTTTATTAGAAAAAGTAGTTTCTGAACAAAATATTAGCCTTTTGCTGAATACTTCTATTTATGATTTAGAAAAAAAAGGTGCTGATAAGATTTCAAAAGTGATTGGTTTTTGTTCTCAAAATTCAACGCAATATCAACTTTCAGCCCCACTTTTTTGCGATGCTTCGGGTGATGGCATCGTAGGGTTTTTGGCGGGTGCGGCTTTCAGAATGGGGGCAGAATCAAAAGAAGAATTTGGGGAAAAATTCGCTCCAAACGCTGAATACGGTGAATTGCTGGGACATTCGATGTATTTCTATTCAAAAGATGTTGGCAAACCTGTGAAATATATTGCCCCAAATTTCGCCCTTAATGTTACTAAAAATGTTCCTAAATTTAAGAGTTTCACCGCCCAAGATTTTGGTTGTCGTTTGTGGTGGATTGAATACGGTGGACGCTTAGACACTGTTCATGATACCGAATTAATCAAATGGGAGCTTTGGAAAGTTGTTTACGGCGTTTGGGATTACATCAAAAACTCAGGAAAATTTCCCGAGGCTGAAAACTTAACCCTTGAATGGGTAGGAACAATTCCAGGCAAACGAGAAAGTAGAAGATTTGAAGGCGATTTCATGCTTACCCAACAGGATATTGTGGAACAAAAACCTCATGTTGATGATGTGGCTTTTGGAGGTTGGTCGATTGATTTGCACCCTGCCGATGGCGTATTTTCAGAATTGGAAAAAAGTAGTTGTAATCAGTGGCACAGCAAAGGAATTTATGGCATTCCGTTGCGGTGTTTATACTCCAAAAATGTCAGTAATTTGTTCATTGCGGGTAGAATTATCTCCGCTTCACACGTGGCATTCGGGTCGTGCAGGGTGATGGCAACGGGGGCTCATGGAGGACAAGCGATTGGTATGGCGACAAAAATTTGTATAGAAAATCAAATTTTACCAAAAGAAATAATTTCGTCAAATCTCATTCAAAAACTCCAAAATGAACTTCTAAAAACTGGACAGCATATTCCAAACTTAGCGTTTGAAGATGAAAATGATTTGGCTAAGAAAGCAATGATTTCAGCGAGTAGTGAACTGATTTTGAGTGAGTTACACCCAAATAATTTGCTTCAAGCAATAACTGAATCGGTGGCTCAAATGTTTCCAATTTCTTCGCCTAAAAAACAAAAAATTATTATTCACCCGCACGCAGATGAGGAAACCGTTTTAGATATTGAGTTAAGAATTTCCAGCAAAAACGGAAATTACACCCCTGATGTAACGATTTCTAAACAATCCATAAAATTACAAAAAGGAAGAAACTGTTTGCCTTTGGAATTTGATTTTGGGATAATTGAAAATTTTGAAATTTGCTATGCTTTTTTAATAATTCAGAAAAATGAAAAAGTAAAACTTCAATATTCAGACCAAAGAATTTCGGGAATTTTAAGCGTTTTTAATACCATAAATCCTGCGGTTTCAAATTATGGCAAACAAGAACCAACGGAGGATATTGGCGTTGATTCTTTTGAATTTTGGACACCCAAACGTCGCCCAGAAGGAAAGAATTTAGCCATGAAATTTGAGCCAGCCATTGAAGTTTTTCAAGCAAAAAAATTAATCAACGGAATTTTTAGACCCACCAATCAGCCAAACGTTTGGGTTGCAGATATAAATGACCGAGAACCAAATTTATTATTAGAATGGACTGATTATCAAGAGATTAAAGAAATAATTCTCTATTTTGACACTGATTTTGACCACCCGATGGAAACCGTTTTGATTCATCATCCAGAAAATGTTATGCCTTTTTGTGTGCAAGAATATTCAATTTTTGATGGAGATGATAATTTGCTTTTTCACACAAAGAATAACCATCAAAGTTTGAACTCTATTAAGCTTTCGGATTATGTTGAAACTAAAAGTATCAAGATTGTTTTTAAACAAAAGTTAGATAAAACCCCCGTTAGCTTGTTCGGTGTTAGGGTTCTTTAATTTAAGAATTATAGCAAAATAAATCTGGGCGTATTGAAAAATAAGTTGGTGTCCTTATAAAATAATTTTCTCAAATGGAGTGAAAATAGTCAAAAAAGGCTCAATGGGGATTTTAAGCTATTTTAGAGGCATACATCAACAACCCAAATCTGAATAAAACTTCATTTTGAACAAAAACATATTCATTTTAGATACAAACGGACCTATTAAAGTTATGACCTTTGTGCTTCACAAAAAAATAAAAAAATGAAGTATAAAATTTTAGGAAATACTGGTTTGAAAGTATCAACGCTTTGTTTAGGTACTATGAATTATGGCGGAAAAGGATTTTTTGGTTATATGGGAAATCTCGACCAATATGCAGTAGATGAGCAAATCAGTACGGTAACGGAGGCGGGCGTAAATTTCATTGATACTGCAAATATTTATTCTGAGGGGATTTCGGAAGTTATGATTGGTAAGGCAATTAAAAATCTTGCTATTAACCGAGACGATTTGGTTTTGGCAACAAAGGTGAGAGGCTCAATGGGTAAAAGTGAAAATGATCGAGGGCTTTCAAAAAAACATATCATCCAACAAGTTGAAGCCAGTTTGAAAAGACTTGGAACGGATTATATTGACCTTTATCAAATTCACACCATTGACCCATTAACGCCCATAGAAGAAACTATCAGAACATTGGATGATTTGGTACGAAGTGGAAAAATTAGGTATTTCGGTGCCAGTAATATTTCAGCTTGGCAATTGATGAAAGGCTTAGCTTATTCGCAATACAATCATTTAGACAGATTTTCCTCTCTTCAAGCCAATTATTCATTGGACGTTCGGGATACGGAACGTGAAATTGTACCTTTATTAAAAGACCAGAAAGTGGGAATGATGATTTGGAGTCCTTTGAGTGGTGGTTTACTGACAGGAAAATATAAAAGAGATGGACAGAAGGAAGAAGGGCGTTTAAATAAATTCCCTTTTCCTCCTTTTCACGAAGAAAGGGCTTATGACATTTTAGACGTTCTTACACCAATGTCAGAACAAAAAGGAGTGTCGGTTTCTCAATTAGCTCTTGCTTGGTTATTGCATCAATCGGTGGTGAGTAGTGTAATAATTGGTGCAACCAAATTGATTCAGCTTCAAGACAACTTAAAATCCGTTGACATTATACTCACAGAAACGGAAATAAATCAGCTGAATGAAGTGAGTAAATTACCCGTAGAATATCCAGCAAATGTAGTAGAAGTAATGACGATGGATAGGAGTGATGGACCAGATTTTTTGAATAAATAATAGTAAAGCCAACTGAAAAAAGCTTGATTTTTTCAGTTGGCTTTAATGAATTTCAAACCAAAATGAATAAAAACCCAATAAAAATAATAAATTCGGTTTCTGAACTGCATCGACTTTTATCATTGCCTAAACCATCGCACCCGTTAATTACGCTGATTAATCATGATGAAATTGTACCGAATGCGAACGTAAATGAACGATTAATTTTAAATTTCTATAATATTTCCATCAAACGCAGCTTTCAGGGACAAATGAAATATGGTAAAAATTATTATGACTTTGATGAAGGAACAATGTCGTTTGTTTCTCCAAATCAAGTTATTGCTATTGACCAAGATAAAGATAGAAATAAAGACGGTTGGTCATTAATGTTTCACCCCGATTTGATACGAAATTATGCCTTAGGTAATTCTATCAAAAATTATGGATTTTTTGCCTATGAAGTAAACGAAGCATTACATCTTTCAGAAAAAGAAGAAAGAAAAATTGAAAATTTAATTAGAAATATCGAGCAAGAATATCAATCAAATACCGACGATTATAGTCAAGATGTAATGGTTTCTAATCTCGAATTATTATTAAATTATTGTAACCGATTTTATAACCGACAATTTGTTACCAGAAAAATGGCTAATCATGATTTACTGACAAAATTTGAAAACATTTTGGCAAAGCATTTCAGCGAAAGTAATGAAAAAGGGTTATCAACAGTGAATAGTTTAGCACAAGAATTAAATTTATCTCCAGCCTATTTAAGTGATATGTTGAGAACAATCACAGGACAAAATACTCAGCAACACATTCATAATCAACTAATTGAGAAAGCAAAATATTTTTTAACGACTACAAATTTATCAGTTAATGAGATTGCTTATAAATTAGGTTTTGAATATCCGCAATCATTTAGCAAACTATTTAAAAATAAAACCAATTTTACTCCAATCGAATATAGACATAGCTATAATTAAAAAATATTATTGTTTAGCCACCATTTAACAGTTCGGATATTTAAGAAAAATTTCAATTAAATAGGAAGTTATTCCGAACCAATTTTTTTGAGAAAATGAAGAACTTATCATAAAATAGTCATAACATTAATTTAACATACACTTAATCAAATCATAACTAACCTCTAACATTCAGGTTAAACTGCAAACCTAATTTTGTGTCATCAAAAAAACCAATATGATGATGCAAAAATTACTACTACTTTCTTTCCTTTTTCTTTCTATTTTTAATCTTACTGCACAAACCAGCCCTAAACGAGGAATTATTAAAGGACATTTAATTGACTTAGTTTCGGGCGAAGGACTCATTGGAGCAAACGTATTAGTAGATGGTTTGACTTTGGGAGCCGCTACTGATGTTGAGGGTAATTATACCATTAACAACGTTCCAGTTGGCACCTACAACCTTACCGTTACGTGCATTAGCTACAAAAACACTAAAATTCAGAATGTAATTATCGAGCAAGATAAGGTTACGCTTCTGAATTCAACGGTTGAAAGTAGTGTTCAGGCATTGGGAGAAATTGTGGTGAAAGGCACTCGAAAAACCAATACGGAAATGGCTTTGATTTCACAAATCAAAGAAGCCAAAATGGTGGTAAGCGGCATCTCAGCGGAGCAAATTTTGAAATCACAAGACCGTGATGCTGCGGAAGTAGTACGAAGAATTCCAGGCGTAACAATTGTGGATAATCGTTTTATCAATATTCGTGGTTTGAATGAACGCTACAACACAGTTTGGCTAAATGATGCCGTTGCTCCGAGTTCTGAAACCGACCGCAAATCTTTCTCCTTTGATATTGTTCCCAGTAATTTATTGGATAGAATTTTAATCTTCAAAACCCCTTCTGCTGAACTCCCAGGTGATTTTGCGGGTGGTATGGTGAAAGTTTATACCCGTAAACCAAATTACACCGAAGAATCTTTTAACATCAGTTTAACCGCTGGTTTTCGTCAAGGAACTACTTTTCAGGATTTTACTTCCGACAAATCGTATAATTCAGACTGGACAGGTTTTGGTTATCAAGACCGCCTTTTGCCCACCGCAACGCCCGACGGTAATGGTGTAATTCCAGTGGCACAAGCCAAAGCATTTTCTAATAATTATGCTCTTTCAAAATCTTCGGCTCTCCCCGATAGAAGGATGAATTTGAGTTATTTGAGGGGTTTTAAAATAGGAGAAATCTCAATGGGGAGTTTGTCGGCAATTAGTTATTCAAATACCTT
>JANXML010000320.1 GCA_025354645.1 Arcicella sp.
CGTGGTGCTGTCGGCTCTCTCGGGTACGACCAATGCCCTTATCTCCATCGGGGAGTCTTTGAAAGTTAACAAAGATGTCAAGGCAACGGATAAAATTAAAACCTTATACGCTCATTATGAGGAGTTTATCAAGGAATTATATGCAACGCCCGCAGGACACGCTGAGGGAAAAGCCATCATCGAAAAGGAGTTTTCGTTCATTCGTTCTTTGGTAAATATTAAACCATTTTCAATAAAACAAGAAAAAGAAATCGTGGCGGAAGGTGAATTGCTTTCTACCCAAATGTTTGAGGCTTATTGTCGTGAACAAGGCATAAGTTCTGCTTTGTTACCAGCCTTAGATTTCATGTTGATTGATGCTGACAATGAGCCAGTTCTGAAATTTACGGAAGAAAAGTTGGGAGCAATTTTGTCACAACTGACTGACAAACAACTATTTATTACCCAAGGATTCATTTGTCGTAATCCTCGTGGCGAAGTGGATAACCTCAAAAGGGGAGGTTCGGATTATACGGCGACTTTAATCGGTGGGGCAATTGTGGCGGAAGAAGTACAAATCTGGACGGACATTGACGGAATGCACAACAACGACCCGAGAATCGTGAAAAAGACGTTCCCAATCAAGGAATTATCTTTTGAAGAAGCCGCAGAATTGGCTTATTTCGGAGCAAAAATTTTGCACCCAAGCACCATCACACCCGCCAAAATGAAAGGCGTTCCCGTGCGTTTGAAAAACACGATGGAACCTTCGGCTTATGGAACGTTGATTTCCACCAAAACCATAACCGACCGTGAAATCAAGGCAATTGCTGCCAAAGATAATTTGACAGCCATCTACATTCACTCAACCAGAATGTTGAATGCCTACGGATTTTTGCGTAAAGTATTTGAGGTTTTCGAGAAATACAAAACGCCAGTCGATATGATTACGACTTCGGAAGTTTCCGTTTCTGTAACCATTGATAATGACGAACATATAGATTCTATCATGGCAGAACTACGTCAATTCGCTGATTTAGAGGAAGTTGATAAAGACCAAACCATCGTGTGTATTGTAGGGAATTTTTCGGCAGACAAAGAAGGGATTGCCATCAAAGTATTGGAAGCCATGAAAAATATCCCCATCCGAATGATTTGTTACGGAGCATCAGAACATAATATTTCATTATTAATTCACGGAAAACATAAAAACGAAGCCCTAAACGCTTTGAATGAAAGATGTTTTTTGTATGAAGATACGTTGAAAGAGATTTTCTCCGCACCGTGATATTCAACAGCATTGCTTGATATAGCCGTGTTGTGATTCGTTGCGACACGGCTTTTTGTTTTATCTTTGTGGAAATTAAACTATAAAAATATGCAAGCTGTAAAACAACCAATGACAAATTTGCAGTTAGAACTTCTGAAATTATACACTCGGAAAGTCTCTGAACAAGATTTGCAATCCATCAAAACAATGTTAGCTCAATATTTTTCTAATAAAGCGATGGATTTAGCTGATAAAGTTTGGGAGGAAAATAATTGGACAGATGAAGATGCTGAACGATTTTCCAATGACCATTTGCGTAAATCCTCTTCCAATAAATGAAGGTAGTTATTGATACAAATATTTTTCTGATTTATAAAAGTAAAATTTCAGCAAATGAACGAACCCATTAAATACATATCAAAAGTAGAAATCAAAAACCTTTGGGGAAGGTATGACATCGAATGGAATTTAGACCCTTCGGTGAATATCTTGTCTGGTATCAATGGGAGTGGGAAGAGTACGGTTTTGAAGAGTATTGGTTATTGTTTAAGATTAAATCATACATACTATGGAGAATTGAAAAACTTAATTGATTCAATAAGAATTCATTTCAATAATGGGAAAATAATTGTGTTAGATAAAAATAATTCATTTCTTATTAATCTCATAGATGAACAGTACGCTGATAATGACATTTTCAAGGCTAACTTTAATATGGATAGAATTGATACTTTTGATAAACCTTTAAATCAAAACGCTTCACCAGATGAAAAAGTAAAAACAGAACTTGATAAAGAACTTTATAATCTGCAAAAAGAATATCTTAGTTATCAAATAAGTAGTCTTAATAGAGTTACAGATTTGTTTGCAAATAGTGATAACAATCAGATACTAAAAGTTCTTGTAGAAGTAAAAAAACAGCATAATCATTTTCTTGAAATTATTGATACGCTTTTTGCAGATACAGATAAAAAAGTAGATAGAGAAAATAATGAATTAATGTTTTTGAGTGGAAAAGATAATTTAACGCCGTATCAATTATCATCAGGAGAAAAGCAAATATTAGTAATTCTATTAACGGTTTTAGTTCAAGATAATAAGCCATCCATTCTTTTCATGGACGAACCAGAAGTTTCCTTGCACCTTGATTGGCAACGAAAACTTATTCAGTATATTAAAGAATTAAATCCCAATGTACAGATAATTTTAGCTACACATTCGCCCGGAATAATTTTGGAAGGTTGGAGAGATAAAGTAACTGAAATGACTGAAATCATAACCCTTGATAGACAAGCTAAATCGTAAAATGCGTACAACATTATTAGAAAATCAAAACTCTAACTACTTGGAAGCATTTGGTTCTCAATATAAAAAAGATACGATAACCGTTTTAGTTTATGTTGAAAGCCACGATGATATAGCTTTTTGGAATTTTATTTTGCAGGACTATAAAACCGATAAAATAAAGTTTGATATTCAGTTACCTTCCAATGAAAGTTTAGCAAAAGGGAAAACCAAAGCCTTAGAAAGACATACAGATTTACTTACAATAGGAACAGGAAAACGCTTAATCATCTGTATTGATAGCGATTATGACTATTTACTTCAAGATAAAACGGAACAATCCAGACTTATCAACCAAAGTGAATTTATCTTTCAGACATACACGTATTCCATCGAAAATCTGAGATGTTTTAGTTCGGGCTTACATCATGTATCTGTACAGATAACAAATAGACATCACGATAAAATTGATTTTGAAGAATTATTGAAATTGTATTCAACGATTGTCTATCCACTTCTTCTGTGGTCAGTATTTTTAGAAAATAGTGAAGATTCCAGTTCAATGAGATTAACTCAATTTTGTAATTTGATTAAATTAGGAGGTAATGTGAATATTCATGAAAAAGGAATGAAACACTTGAAAAGTTTATCTGAAAGAGTAATAAATCAGGTTAAGATTTTAGAAACTACTTTCCCGCATCATGTCGAATCTATAACATCTTTGCAAGAGGAATTGACCAAATTAGGGCTAAATCCAGATAATGCTTATCTATTCATTCAAGGGCATACACTTCATGATGATTTTGTAATACCGTTTTTAACTTCATTATCCAGTGTTTTGCGGAGTGAAATGGAAAGTACAATAATGTCGCAAGCAATTCATCAAGGGCAAAAAGATAATGATTTAGCACTTTATCGCAATAGTTTGACAGAACCAGAGAAAGCCCTAAAAAATAACACAGAGTATAAATCCTGTTTTCTATATCAGAAAATAAGAACAGATTTAGACCAATTCATCCAGACAATAGATAGTTAGAA
>JANXML010000034.1 GCA_025354645.1 Arcicella sp.
CGTGGCGAAGAAATGTGGCAGAGTTTAAGTATTATCAAACAAGCATTACAAAATTTGCCAGAAGGAGCGTTCCATGCCGATGCACCGCATTATTATTTACCAGAAAAAGAAAAAGTTTATGGTAATATGGAAGCCTTGATTTATCACTTCAAGATTGTTATGGGTGAAATTGATGCTCCCGTTGGCGAGGTTTATCAGTCCGTGGAGGGTGGAAATGGAGAATTAGGATTCTATTTAGTATCAGACGGAGGCAGAACGCCTTATCGTTTGAAATATCGTCGTCCAAGTTTTATTTATTATCAAGCATTCCCCGAAATGATTGTTGGCACAACACTTTCAGATGCCATCGTAACGATGTCGTCAATGAATGTAATTGCGGGGGAATTGGATGCGTAGGAATTGGATGCGTAGGAATTGGATGATTTGAAAATTAGTCGCCCTATTATCAGCCAGATATTTATTTTTTTAAAAAGGAGGTTACTATGACCAGTACACAGTGGCAAAATTTAGTATCTGAATCATATTATGAAACGATAACTTCAATTGAGGAACGTATCAAAAAATATGATTATTCTGAGGCACTCATAGGATTGGAACATCTTTATCAAAACATGGCTAAAAAAGATAAACGTGAATTTAGAACATTTTTAGAATTAGTTATGATGCACGTTTTGAAATGGAAATATCAGCCTGAAAAGCGTTCAACCAGTTGGGCGAAGACAATAAGAAACGCCCGAAAAGAGATGCAAGTAATACGTGAAGATACGCCAAGTATTACTCAAAATTATGTGAATGAAATTTGGGAGAGCTGTTTTCAATCAGCCGTCAATGATGCTATTTATGAAATGAAACTTCCAAAATCAGAAAAAAGAGATTTACAACCTGATTTACTTACTCAGTCAGAAGTTTTTGAAGAAGAATATTATTTTGAAGAAGAACCATAAAAAGGAAATCTATCATGGTCAAAACGCACGATTGGGGATATTTAGCGGCTTCATCGCACTATGTATTAGCAAAGGAAATCAAGTTTTCTTTGCAGGAAGGAGACATGGAAGATGCCCTCGAAGGACTGGACGAATTAATAGATAGTATGTCAAAAATTGCCATTCGTGAGATGAGAAGCCACTTGCTCATCATAATGATTCATATTTTGAAATGGAAACATCAACCTCAAAAACGTAGTTGGAGTTGGAAAATAAGCATATCAAATGCCCGTGATGAGATTGATGAAGTTCAAGAGGAAACGCCTTCTGTTACAAGCAAAATAATTAAATCAGAATGGGATAAAGTATTTATGAAAGCTATTAGACAATCAGCCGATGAGATGAAATTGGATGATAAGGAAAAACGCAAATACAATCCTGAAATATTGACTTGGGAAGAAGTTTTTGAAAGAGAATATAGTTTAGAAGATGAAAATTGATATTTTCTAATAAATTATTAAGTACAAGTAAATGATTATCATACATTTACGAAAATTGAACATCGTAAGAATTTAAAAATGACCAATACGCAAACCATACAGTTCCCAGCTTCAACGTTGGATAAAGTTCACGAAATAATTAACCGTTATCCAGAAGGAAAACAAAAATCAGCGTTATTACCCATTTTACATTTAGCCCAAGCCGAATGGAAATGGTGTTCGCCCGAAGTGATGGATTATGTGGCAGGTTTACTTAAAATTACGCCCATTGAAGTATATGAAGTTACTTCATTTTATACCATGTTTCACCTTGAACCCGTTGGCGACCATGTAATTGAATATTGCAGAACGGGTCCTTGTTGTTTGATGGGAGGCGTTGAAGTATATGACCATTTGAAAGCGAAATTAGGAATTGAAACAGGTGGAACTACGATTGATGGTAAGTTTACAATCAAAGAAGTAGAATGTTTAGCCGCCTGTGGTTGGGGACCAGTTTTTCAAATCCGTGAGCAATTTTATATGAATCTGACTACTCAGAAAGTTGATGAAATTATCGAGGAGTTATCGAAATAGTAATTAAACCCCGTTAAGTTTATGCTTGACATACCTGTATATATGGGCGTAAATGCACCAAAAGAGCATCAAAGAGTAATCGCAAAATTAACGGCGAGGCTTTATTGGTTGTATCAGGAAAAAATGATTGAGGTAGAACCGCTACCCGAAGTCATGATTAATGAATCGCAGACCAGTCCAACGCCTGATATTATTCTTTTTAGTGAAGAGGAATACATGAATAAAGTGATTATAGAAATTACTATTCCAACAACATTTAAAAAGGATTTTGCAAAAGTAGAGACATTAGTAGAAGAATATGAAGTAGAAGAGGGATTTGTATATGATTACATAAAACATAGATGGAGAAAATATAAAAATGGTATTGGTGAAATTACAGATAATCCGTCTTTTTGTGATACTATTGGATATGATTTGAATGATTTTGTGAAATAAATAAAAATGAAAATATTAACCGAACATATTGACGTACAAGGCATTGAAACGATTGACGTTTTCAGAAAACAGGGTGGATATGCTGCCGTGGAAAAAGCCTTGAAAAAAATGACTCCCGATGAAGTAACGGAGGAAGTTAAAAAATCAGGATTGCGTGGACGTGGTGGTGCAGGCTTCCCGATGGGCATGAAATGGTCATTTTTGGCGAAACCAGAGGGTGTACCTCGTTATTTGGTTTGTAACGCTGACGAATCAGAACCTGGTACTTTCAAAGACCACTATTTGATGATGAAATCGCCTCATACCTTGATTGAGGGCATGATTGTTTCGTCTTATGCTTTGGGGGCAAACACTTCATACATCTACATTCGTGGAGAATTGATGTATGTGGCGACCATTCTCGAAAAAGCAATCCAAGAAGCAAAAGATAAAGGTCTTTTGGGTAAAAATATTTTGGGTTCGGGTTATGACCTTGAACTCCACGTACAATTGGGCGGAGGTGCATACATCTGTGGAGAAGAAACCGCCCTGTTGGAATCATTGGAAGGAAATCGTGGCAATCCACGTAATAAACCACCATTTCCAGCCGTGAAGGGTTTATGGCAATGTCCGACCGTTGTAAATAACGTAGAATCAATTGCTTCAACTGCTTGGATTATAAATAATGGAGGTGATGAATACGCTAAAATCGGAATCGGTCGCTCAACGGGTACAAAATTAATCTCAGTTTCTGGACACGTCCGCAAGCCTGGGGTTTATGAATTGCCTTTGGGATTATCAGTTGAAGATTTTATTTATGCTGATGAATGGTGTGGCGGAATCCGTGATGGACATAAATTGAAAGCTGTTGTGGCGGGTGGTTCATCTGTACCCATTTTACCAGCAGAATTAATTTTGAAAACTACCAACGGTGAAAATCGCTTGATGACTTACGAATCACTTTCAGACGGTGGTTTTGCCACAGGAACAATGTTAGGTTCGGGAGGATTTGTGGTAATGGACGAGACCACTTGTATCGTTCATAATACCTTGACCTTCGGACGTTTCTATCACCACGAATCATGTGGACAATGCTCGCCATGTCGTGAAGGAACGGGTTGGATGGATAAAGTTTTATACAGAATCGAACACGGAAAAGGTCGCCAAGAAGACATTGATTTGTTGGTGGACGTTGCTAAGAAAATAGAAGGAAATACCATTTGTCCCTTGGGAGATGCTGCCGCCTGGCCCGTTGCTGCTGCGATTCGTCATTTCCGTGATGAATTTGAATGGCACATCAATCATCCAGAAAAAGCAACGCAAAAAGGAGCGGTTTTCATGCGTGAAGGAGCGAGTTGGAATCTTTAATTTGATAATTAGTCAATTTGAAGATTTGATAATTGTTTTTAACCCTTGAAAAGTATTAGTTTGAATTGTCTTCAAATTAGCACATTTTCAAATTCTCAAATTAAAATTATGGAAGAATTAGAGGCACTTCGTAAGATGGTCGAGGAACACGACTACACTGCCGCACTCGCCCTAATTGATGAAATGGACGAGATGGCAAAAGATGATAAGATTGTTAAAGTGATAAGTTTTCTCCACGTTTTATTGGTTCATTTGATAAAACAAAGTGCAGAAAAGAGAACTACAAATTCTTGGAACAGATCAATTGATTTTTCGTTAAGAGGAATTAATAATTCTAATAAAAGACGTAGTTCAGGGGGATTTTATCTGAAACCAGAAGAACTTGAAGCAGCTATTGAAGAAAGTTTCAATGCAGCTCTTAAAGATGCAGCAAGAGAAGCATTTGAAGGAGCATTTAACAAGAAAGTTTTAGGAGAAATGATTGATATTGATGCTATTAAAAAAGAGGCATTGATGCTTATTTTGAATTATGAAGAAGAATGACACAGTTTCAATAATAATGTTATGGAAGAATTAGAGGCACTTCGTAAAATGGTCGAGGAACACGACTACACAGCCGCACTCGCCCTAATTGACGAAATGGACGAAATGGCGAAAGATGATAAAATTGTTAAAGTAGAGAGTTTTATGCACGTTTTATTAGTACATTTAATAAAACGATATGCTGAAAAGAGAACCACTCCATCTTGGGAAAGGTCAATTAAATTTTCTCTCCAAGGTATATTTAAGTCTAATAAAAGACGGAGTTCAAAAGGCTATTATTTAAAAACCGAAGAACTCAAAGATGCTATTGAAGAAAGTTTTGAATTTGCATTATCTGATGCTGCCGATGAAGCATTTGGAGGAGCATTTTCTTCCAAGCAATTAGAAGATATGATTGATTCGAAATCAGTTAAAGAAGAAATGCTTGATTTAATTCTTAATTATCGAGCTCAAAAATAAGTATAACTTACATGAAAGTTACAATAGATAATATTACGATTGACGTAGAACCAGGGACTACCATTATGAATGCGGCTCGCCAGATTGGACCGCATATTGCTCCGCCTGCCATGTGCTATTATGAACCCTTGAAAGGTTCGGGTGGTAAATGTCGTGGGTGTTTGGTAAAGGTTACGGCTGGTTCAGAAAAAGACCCTCGCCCAATGCCCAAACTCATGCCTTCGTGCATGACGCAAGTGCAGGAAGGAATGATTGTCGAAAATACCATTAACGAACAAGTATTAGAAACCCGCAAAGGAATCGTTGAGTTTTTATTGCTCAATCATCCCTTGGATTGCCCCGTTTGCGATCAAGCGGGGGAGTGCCATTTGCAAGATTTCTCTTTTGAACACGGCGTTTCAAGCACTCGGACGGTTGAAGAACGCAATACTTTTGAACCCGTAGATTTAGGTCCATACATCAAATTAAACATGAACCGTTGTATTTTGTGCTACCGTTGCGTTTATACGGCTGACCAAATCACGGACGGACGTGTGCATGGCGTAATGAACCGTGGCGACCATGCCGAAATCAGTACGTACATCGAAAAAGCAATTGATAATGATTTTTCTGGAAACGTAATTGACGTTTGTCCCGTGGGTGCTTTAACCGACAGAACTTACCGTTTTAAAAGCCGTGTATGGTTCTCTAAACCAGAAGATGCGAGTTGCGATTGTGGTAAATGTTCTGGAAAAGTAACGCTTTGGTACAGAGGAGACGAAGTAATTAGAGTAACGGCTCGTAAAAATGAGTGGGGCGAAGTAAAAGAATTTATCTGTAATACTTGCCGTTTTGAACGTAAAAGAACTTCGGATTGGACACTGGAAGGACCAACCAAAATAGCGAGACATTCAGTTATTTCAGCCAATAAATATACCGCAAATACAATTCTGCCTGCATTTCCACTAAAACAAGCAGCCAAAGAATACAAACAAATTGACGACAGCCGTGATACTTCGTTTTTAGTACCGCAGAAACAGTTAAATTAGTATTATGACGTTTGATAGTTTGCACGCTGATACAGATTGTGATTGTTTGGGTGGTACTTTTGAGGATGTTGAGAAGTTATTTGCTCGAAGAATCAGTAAACCGATAATGAGACCGTCAGATTTTTACTCTTATTGGGATAGAAATAAAAAACCGCAGTCTATGACTTGCAATGATATTTGTATGTTTAAGGGAGTTTCTGTAAATGAATGGAATCCTGAAACTGAGAGTAGCGTAATAGAAAAATACTTAGACGGTTTACGCTTGAAGGACTTAAATACTAAAATCAGAGATTCAGTTTTAATATTTAAATTTAAAGGCAGTTCAGGCGTTTTAAAGCATTCTCCTTCAAAAAAAGACCCTTCACATTACACCTTTTACAAAACAGATTATTTTAATATTGAAGATATTGAAATCATTGATACAATAGAATTGAGAAATTATGTTTAAGCTAAGATACCACATAGTAAGTAATTATACCGTTCTTCACTTTGATGAATGGGATATTTTATTTGCAGGTAAAAATACTTATAATGAATGGATTGTGGGTTCATTGGCTTATGATGATGAAGAAAACAACGTTCTCCATCATTATTATCTCATAGTTTCTGAAAAATCTTTAATTTCTTTTTTGAAAAGAAATATTAGTTACAGAACCCTCTTTGAAGAAGCAATTACAATTTTTAAAACACTGCGAGATATAAATGAAAATCTGATTGAAGAACCTCTTGAATTAGTTTTTGAAGAAATAAATGAAGATTCTTTACCATCAGAAAGAGGATTCTGTCCAGAGTTTGAAGAACAACAAGAACTACTAAAATTATTACAAAAACCAAAGCCAATTTTAAGTAGGGTTTTGGGAAGAAGAAAAGAGAAAATATTAGTAAAATAAAATTAATTTTGGATTTGGGATAATAGGATTGCGGATTTATCAGACGATACTAAAACTTAACCCCCAACCCCTAAAAATATGGAAATTACATCAACATTATTCACCGCAAAAGCCATTTACGTAGGCGTTATTTTTGCTATCACTCTGGGCGTTGCAACTTATTCAACCTATTTTGAGCGTGTCGTTGCTGCCTTCATGCAAGACCGTGTTGGTCCAGATCGTGCGGGTCCTTTCGGAATGTTTCAACCGCTTGCCGATGCTGTTAAAATGTTTATGAAGGAAGATTTTATTCCTTCGCAATCAAGTAAGTGGCTCTTTATTGCTGGACCTTGTTTGTCGATGCTTACGGCTTTATTGACTTCGGCAGTTATTCCATTTGGTGATACTCTGGATTTAGGAAATGGTTTAATGCTTGATTTACAAGGTATTGACGTAAATATTGGAATTCTTTGGGTATTTGGAATTGTGTCTTTGGGCGTTTATGGTGTTTTAATTGGCGGTTGGGCATCTAATAATAAATTTGCTTTGATTGGTGCAATTCGTGCAGCTTCTCAAAATATCTCTTATGAATTAGCGATGGGGCTTTCCATCATTGCCATTTTGATGTTATCGGGTTCACTTTCAACAAAAAACATCGTTGAAGTTCAGCAAGGAGGACATTGGAACATTCTTTACCAGCCTCTTGGATTCATTATTTTTATTGTTTGTGCTTTTGCCGAATGTAATCGTACACCCTTCGATTTACCCGAATGCGAAACAGAATTAATTGGCGGTTATCATACCGAATATTCTTCCATGAAATTAGGCTTTTATTTGTTCTCTGAATACATCAATATGTTTATCTCGGGGGCTGTAATGGCAACTTTGTATTTTGGTGGATATGACTATCCAGGGTTCAGCTTCATGCTTGAAAAATTTGGAAATAATATTGCCGTTCTTTTAGGCGTAGGAGCATTAATCTTGAAAGCAATATTTTTCGTATTCATATTTATGTGGGTACGTTGGACAATCCCAAGATTTCGTTATGACCAATTAATGAATTTAGGTTGGACGGGTCTAATTCCATTATCAATGTTTAATGTTGTTTTGACGGGGGCAGTAATGTTATTTACCGTAAATGGAAGTGGCTCAAACTGGATTACGGTTGCGGCTTCATGGGCTGGTGTTGCTTTGATGTTGGTTGTGACTGCGTTTTACAGTCAAGTGCAGTATAAAAAGAAAAAATTAGCTACGGCTTAGTTTGAAAAATGGTTTCAGTTACGTTAAATAATGCACTTGGAAATCTTCCAAAAATTATTGCTGATACGATAAGTAATCAGGAAGAAACGGTTATTGTTACGGATGATGGAGCCGTTGTAATGTTGTCGCAACAAAATTGGGATGAAATGTTAGAAACGCTTCGTTTATTAAAAGATAAGAAATCATTAAAAGCTCTTTTGAACGGACAAGCAAGAAGAAAGCAAGGCATAAATCAAGGAAAATCACCAGAAGAAATATTCTATGACTTATAAAATATCTATTTTGGAAGATGCCGAAGACGATTTGGCTTGGTTTAGAAAGAATGATAAAAATAATTACATCAAGTGTTTTGATTTAGTGAGAGCTATCGCAGAAGAACCAAGAGAAGGTATTGGTAAACCCGAAAGATTGAAATACTTTGAAGGAGAAGTTTTCAGTAGGAGAGTGAATCAAGAACATCGAATGATTTATACCATTTACGAAAAAGACAAAGAAATAGACATAAGTTCGTTTAGAGGACATTATGAATAATCAGAAATATGAAATTAAGTAATAAAACAAAAGTCTTAGAACAAGGAGAAATGACCTTTGCTGAGCGTATGTATTTGCCTGCAATTATTGGCGGAATGGGTACGACTTTAAAGCATTTTTTCTCTAAAAAAGTAACCATTCGTTATCCAGAAGAAAAGCGTTATTTAGGTCCTGTCTTTCGTGGTGAACATATTCTGAAACGTGACGAGCAAGGAGCAGAACGTTGTACAGCTTGCGGATTATGTGCCGTAGCGTGTCCAGCAGAGGCGATTTCGATGGTAGCAGATGAACGTAAAAAAGGAGAAGAGCATTTGTATCGTGAAGAAAAATACGCAAGCGTGTACGAAATCAATATGCTTCGTTGTATTTTCTGTGGACTTTGCGAAGAGGCTTGCCCAAAACAAGCAATTTATCTCCAACATGATAAAATGGTAAAAGTTTTTGAAGACCGTTCGGAAGTAATTTTCGGCAAAGATAAATTAGTCGAAAAAATGGATAATCGTTATTTGAGAGAAGGCTGGAAATAATTCAGTGAACAATTATCAGTAAACAGTGAACAGTAAAAAAAATGAAAACTACACTGTCTATAATCCTGATAATTTAAAGATGATAAATATTGTATTATAAAGTTATACAGATTATGAGAGAAATTGATAAGTATTATTTCTTTTGATAACTGATAACTGATAACTGATAACTGATAATGAACTTTTGGTATTTTCTTACAGCTTTAACGCTGCTTAGTGCTTTGATGGTGGTTTTGTCTAAAAACCCAATCCATAGCGTATTGTATTTAGTATTCACATTCTTCTGTATATCAGGACATTACGTGCTTCTGAACGCTCAATTTTTGATGGTCGTAAACATTGTGGTTTATGCGGGAGCAATCATGGTGCTTTTTCTTTTTGTGATTATGATGATGGATTTGAGTGTAAATATGCCCGATTCCAAAACAACAGTTACTAAATTGGCAGGGGCGATTTTGGGAGGAACGTTGTTGGTAATCGTGGTGGCTGCATCTCGCAAGATGAACCTATCAGAAGTAGTTAATCCTAACACTTTCAATTCACAAACGGGCATGGTTGAAGGTCTTGGTAAAATTCTTTACCGTGATTATGTACTGCCATTTGAATTGATTTCGGTACTTTTCTTTGTGGCAATGGTTGGGGCAGTGATGTTGGGTAAGCGTGAGGCTGGGGAGCGGAATTTTTAGAAGATAGATTTGTTTTAAATTAGTGAGCCTTTGTAATGAAAATTGCAAAGGCTTTTTTTAATGTGTGAATTGCAAGTAATTCCTTAAATTTAGGTATATTTTTTAGAAAATAGATGGTAAAATATAAAACCATCAAATTGTGTAGTGATAGAATAGTTTCAATTTTACTTAACTACTCACCTTATGAATAACCAAACTCAAATAATCTAATTAATAGACAATCACTTTTTGCATTTACCCAAGTTTACAAAAAGATATTCCCCTTTATGTTTGTATTTAACCAAGATTTCGTAATTTTGCACCCCTAACGATTTTGTGTATTTCTAATAGAAAATTTTGGCAATAATTTTGCCGTTACCTTCTTGAAATTCAATCGTTTAAACATAAAATTACAAACAACAAATAATCAACATATTAACAATGGCACGTGATTTAAAGTACACAAGAAACATTGGTATTGCTGCCCACATTGATGCGGGAAAAACAACCACTACTGAACGTATTCTTTATTATGCTGGTGTGAGCCACAAAATTGGTGAAGTTCACGATGGAGCGGCAACAATGGACTGGATGGAGCAAGAGCAAGAAAGAGGAATTACCATTACTTCGGCGGCTACAACCGTAGATTGGAAATACAGAGAGCAAGATTACCACGTAAATATTATTGATACACCTGGTCACGTGGATTTCACGGTGGAAGTAAACCGTTCTTTGCGTGTTTTGGATGGTCTTGTGTTTTTATTTAGTGCTGTTGATGGTGTTGAGCCTCAATCTGAAACAAACTGGCGTTTGGCTAACAACTATAACGTAGCTCGTTTGGGCTTCGTAAACAAAATGGATCGCTCGGGTGCTGACTTCTTGAACGTGTGTAAGCAAGTAAAAGAAATGTTGGGTTCTTATGCAGTGCCATTGCAATTACCAATCGGTGCGGAAGATAAGTTTGAGGGTGTGGTTGATTTAGTAAACTTCCGTGGTATCAAGTGGAACGAGCATGACAAAGGAATGACTTTTGAAGTTGTGCCAATTCCAGACGATATGATTGAAGAAGCCACTGAATACCGTGAGAAATTATTGGAAGCAGTTGCTGAATTTGATGATTCTTTGATGGAGAAATTCTTTGAAGATCCAGCGTCTATTTCAGAAGATGAAATTCTTGCCGCTCTTCGTGAGGCGACTGTTTCAATGAAAATTGTGCCAATGCTTTGTGGTTCTTCTTTCAAAAATAAAGGTGTTCAAACGATGTTGGATTATGTGATGGCTCTTTTGCCTTCACCAATGGACAAGCAAGCAACTGTTGGAACTGACCCACGCACGGATGCGGAGATTATTCGTCGTCCATCGGTTGAAGATCCATTTGCTGGTTTAGCTTTCAAAATTGCAACTGATCCTTACGTGGGTCGTTTGTGCTTTGTTCGTGCTTATTCAGGTGTTTTGGAAGCGGGTTCTTATGTTTTGAACAACCGTTCTGGAAACAAAGAGCGTATTTCACGTATTTTCCAAATGCACGCAAACAAGCAGAATTCAATCCCAAGATTAGAAGCTGGTGATATTGCGGCAGTTGTAGGATTTAAGGATATTAAAACGGGTGATACTTTATCAGCCGAGAAATTCCCAATCGTACTGGAATCAATGGTATTCCCAGAACCAGTTATTGGTTATGCGATTGAGCCTAAGAAATCAGCCGATCAAGATAACTTCTCGAAAGCAATTGGTAAATTGATTGAAGAAGATCCAACTTTGAAAGTAGAGTCTAACGAAGAAACAGGACAAACTATTATCAAAGGAATGGGCGAACTTCACCTTGAAATCATCATCGACCGTATGCGTCGTGAATTCAATGTGGAAGTAAACCAAGGAGCTCCACAAGTAGCTTATAAAGAATCGTTAACGAAAACTACTGAACACCGTGAAGTTTACAAGAAACAATCGGGTGGTAAAGGTAAATTTGCCGATATCGTATTCGAAATGGGACCACGTGAAGATGGTAAAGAAGGTTTAGAATTTATAAACGGTATTGTGGGTGGTGTAATTCCAAAAGAATTTATCCCTTCAATCCAAAAAGGATTTGACGGAGCCATGAAAACGGGTGCATTGGCAGGTTATCCAATGGATTCAATGAGAGTACGTATTTACCACGGTTCTTTCCACGATGTCGATTCAGATGCGTTATCATTCGAGATGGCAGCGAAATTGGGTTACAAAGAAGCAGCGAAAGCAGCAGGAGCAAAATTGATGGAGCCAATCATGGCGGTTGAAGTTATCACACCTGACGAATATACAGGACCGATCACTGGTGACATGAACCGTCGTAGAGGTATGATGAAAGGGATGGATACAAAACAAGGTGCTCAAGTATTGAAAGCCGATATTCCATTATCTGAATTGTTTGGATATATTACTGATCTTCGTACAATGTCATCAGGACGTGCAACGGCAAACTTAACTTTCTCTCATTATGAATTCGTACCACAAAACTTGGCGGAAGAAATTGTGAAGAAAGCAAAAGGATTGTAAGATAGAGTTGTTCGCCTTTCGATATTCGGAAATTGCAATAAGTAAAAACCCCTCAGAGATGATTCTTTGAGGGGTTTTTGTTTAAAATCAAAGAAAAGAAGGCTTTTACAGAGCTATCTATTATTTTTAGCTAAAATATTTCCATTTTACCACAAACCAAATCCTTTACTAACTTGTAATGAATCAATACCTTAGCTACCAAAAATTTGCTACAAATGATGATGCCCTGTCATTCATTTACCTATTAAAGAAACATAACATTCGTTTCAAAATTGAAGATACTACCCAAATTTTCGACCCTTCGATGGCACATAATGCCCATGAGTTGAAAGTGAATGTTATGGTTTTTGCTGACGATTTCAGTAAGTTAGATGGTATTTTAGAAAATCAATCCGAACTTTCTATTGATGATTTTGACAAAGAACATTATCTTTTTAGTTTTAGTAATGATGAATTAATTGGTATTCTACAAAAATCAGATGAATGGAGTATTCAAGACCGTGTTCTCGCTCGCAAGATTCTGGAACAGAAGGAAATTATATTTTCAGATGAGCAATTAACTATTTGGAAACAAGAACGTTACAAGTTTTTGGAGACTGAGAAAAGAAAAAATAGTACCGTATCAAGTGCCATGTTTGAGGCTTTGGATGATGCAAGAGATGGTTTTGATGTTTGGCAACAAAAAGAAATATTACCAGATGGAACAAAAGTGCCTTTGGCAAATAAAGAAGAAAGAAAAAATGGATTATTGAAGTTTATAGTGGCAGCTTTAATCGTAATTGGTATTTTAATTTTTAAGGTTTATAAACGATTGTAAAAAATATGAAAAAGACATCCAAAAAAACAGGACGTTTTGCTAATGTTGAAGAAGCCATAAAGTTCAAAAATGCTGAACTAACTGAAATTTTTAAAAAAGCAGGTTTGATAAAGAGTTTGTAATTATAACAAAAATCCCTCAGAGATGATTATTTGAGGGGTTTTTCATTCACGAAATACCCAAAATCCCTTTCCCTCCCGTCAGCAAACATAATTCCTTGAACTTTCCAGGCGTAATTCCTACGTATTTTTTGAAGATAATAAAAAAGTAATTCGTACTGCCAAAACCCGCCTTAAAACAGGCATCACCAATATCATTTTTGGTTTCTGATAACAATTCTTTGGCAATTTTTATCCGTTCTTGATTGATATAATCAAGGGGCGTGATGCCTAATTCTCGCTTGAATTGGCGGAAGAAATTGGGTTTACTCATGCA
>JANXML010000059.1 GCA_025354645.1 Arcicella sp.
AGGTTAAACGCATTTAAAAATGCGGATTATTGATAAAATTAGGAACTTTGTCAGATGAACTGGCAAACTTTCTTTCAAGACGTTCCCGATTTTCGGATAAATCGACGTAAACGACATAATTTATTAGACATTTTAGTAATAAGGGGCTGAAATCACCATTTGGGCCAAATCTAAACTAAGTTGAGAAATGCGGTCTAAATTGGTTCTTCGTCAATTTTGGTGAAAGCCTACTTTTAAAGTAGTTTTAGTAGATGGAACAATCACTGTTTTTGCCATCTGAACTGGATTTTACGTTACTCAAACTTCACAACACCGCCACCAATATTGATTTTGAGGTGTGTAGTTGTCAAATTTCAAGTTGCTGTCCTTTGTGTCAGACGATTTGCACTAAAATACATAGTAAATACCTGAGGATGATTGGCGATTTACCCGTTTCTGGTAAAATTGCCAAATTGAAGCTTCAAGTAAGAAAGTTTTTTTGTGAGAATTTAGACTGTTCTCGTAAGATTTTTACAGAACGTTTTACAGAACATCTTAACTCATATTCAAGACGATTTGAACGTCTCAATGAGTTAATAACCTCCATGGGTCTTGAATTGGGCGGTAGTGTTGCCCAACGAATTGGTAAACTTTGTTATGTAAAAATTAGTGCATCGACCATTCTTAGGTTAGTAATTAGGTGTCCAGTTTCAGTCATTAAATTACCTAAAATCATCGGTGTGGACGATTGGGCATTTAAAAAAAGCTCAAAATATGGGACAATAATTGTTGATTTAGAAAAGAATGAAGTAATAGATTTATTACCTGATAGGGAAGCTGAAACCCTCACAAATTGGCTAAAAAAGCATCTTTCTGTTGAAATAGTCAGTCGGGATCGCTCTTCAACTTATGCCAGTGTCATTACTGAAGCGGATGACAAAATAGTTCAAATAGCAGATCGATGGCATATATTAAAAAATCTCACCGAAGGATTTGAGAGCTTTTTAAATACCCAGCGTGAAAGTTTGAGAGACATTTCCACTGAATTAAGTGAAGAACAGCAATTATTATTGGAAAGTATAGTACCCGAAATAAAAGAGATAGCCAAGAAGGACATAGTTGTCACAGGAAGATATCATGATAATTTCATGAAAGTAAAGCAATTACAGAATGAAGGGGTAAGTAAACGCAAAATAGCCAAAATACTCAGAATGTCTCGCCATACGATTGACAGATATTGGAATAGAACCTCCTTTCTTCAAAAAGTGAGCCATCAAAAGAGTAATATTCTTGATTTTGAGGACTATATCATCAAACGTTGGCAAGAAGGAGAGCAAAAAGTTAAAGTTCTTTTTGAAGAAATTAGAGAGCAAGGCTTTAAACACAGTATTAAATTGGTATATGAATTCGTAAAAAAATATCCTAAAACAGTCGTTGAATCATTACCAGAAGCGGCTAAAATAAAATATTATTCTTCTAAACAACTCAGTATTTGGTTAAGCACTTTCCGCAAAGATTGGTCAAAGGAATGTCCAAAGGCATATTTAGAGAAATTGTTAGAAGGTAATCCTATCATCAAGAAGGTACGAAATACTGTTTTAAATTTTAGAAGGTTGATGAAAGAGAAAGAAGGAGATAAATTGAAAGGATGGTGCGATGATGTCATTAATGATGTAAACGAAAATATCAAAGGATTCGCAAGAGGAGTTCTAAAAGACTATAAAGCAGTTGAGTGCATCAAAAAGTGTGGGGCAATTGATTTTTTCGCTAACTTGATGGGGTAAAATTCTCCCAAAAATGAAAGCCAAAGCCAAGAAGAAATCACTTGAAGAAATCACAGACCCCAAAACTGCAATTTATCATTTTAAAATCTATCTTTTGAATATTTCTCCCATGATTTATAGACGTTTCAAAGTCAAAGGAGACAACCATATCGCACAGCTTCATCATCTAATTCAAATCATTATGGGTTGGGACAACGACCATCTGCACAGCTTCAAAATTTGGGGAATGGAATATGGTATTTCACGAAGTGGTGGTTTGGAATTTCATGATAATCCTTGCAAAATATTTATCGGAGACTTGGGATTTAGGATGGGTGATAAATTTACTTACGACTATGATTTTGGAGATAATTGGGAGCATGAGATTAGAGTTGAAAAAATAGAAGAATCCTCTACTAAATATACCTATCCGTCTTGTATCGAAGGGCAACGAGCTTGCCCACCAGAAGACTGTGGTGGTCCTTTTTCCTACGAAGATGTCATTATTGACCAATCTATCTGGCTCAGAGAAACTCTATTGAACATTTTAGAGAGTGTCAATGCTGGTAAATTACCCAATTTTGATTTTGATGATGATAGGATTCCCTATTGGTACAAGAAATTTTCCTCAGAAAGATTTGACAAAGCAAAAATTAACCGAGCCATCAAAAAACTGTATCAAGAAAAGGGGGGTGAACATTTTTGGTGGGGTTTGCAGGATTATTACGATTATTTAGAGGATGAATAAATCTATTTTCTGTATCAAATTAAGCAAGTGGTTAATTTAATAATAGTGCTTATCTTTGAGCTATGAATAAAGGGGTTATATTTGTTAGAGTTTCTAAAAGAGAGCAAGATTATCAGCGGCAATTGGAAGATTTAAGGGCTTTGGCAAAGACTCAAAACCTTGAAATTGTTGCAGAAATTGCCGAAAAGATTAGTGGCGTAAAAGATAATCAAGAACGAGACGGAGTACAAGAACTGCTCAGATTAGCTCAAAAGGGCATAATTCAGAAAGTTTTGGTGCAAGAGGTCTCACGCTTAGGGCGTTCAACGGTGGAAGTACTGAAAGTTTTAGAAGAGTTAACAAGCCTTCATGTGAGCGTATATGTTCAGAATTTTGGTTTTGAGACCTTAAAAAACGGCAAGAGAAATCCAATCGCTCAATTCATGTTTACGCTCTTGGCAGAATTTGCCAGAATGGAAAGAGAAACGCTTCGAGAACGCATACTTTCAGGCATGGAAGAAGCTCGTAGGCAAGGGAAGCACCTTGGGCGACCAGATGGAAGTCTTGAAAATAAAGATACCTTTTTAAAAAAATATCCATCGGTGGTTAGAAATTTACGCCAGGGAATTAGTGTTCGTAAGACGGCTAAAATTTGTGATACATCTATCAATACAGTACGCAAAGTAAACGATTATTTGAACCCTAAAAGACCTGAGTCATGAAATTTAAGCTGCAGCGGAACGCCGCCCGATTGTTTGTGAAATAGCCGAAAATGAAGCTATTTCTACCGAAGACATTTTCGCTTTTGAGAAAGAATTTGACTCTTTTGAAAGCATTGGAATGAGTTTGTCCGAGTCAAAGGATATTCTCAAAAGTTTACAACAAAACATTATTGAGAAGCAATTAGATGCTTTTGTAAAGAGTAAAATAACTCAAAAACTTCGTAAGAAAGGTAGCTATGAAGTTAAGTTAAAAACGCTTTTTGGGCATATTTCTTTCAAAAGTCCGAGATATTATAGTCCCGCAGGTATAGAGCAAAAGACATTTAGCCCTCTCAATGAATTACTTCCCCAACATACCACACCAGAACTCCTTTTTATTGAAACAAAATGGGCTTGCTTGATTCCATTTGAGAAAACTGCCAACTTGTTGAAAGATTTGCTCCCTGTTTCAGAAACGTTGAATGGAAGCACAATTCAGAATAATCTGTACGATTTAGTGATGAGCCAAGAGGAAGAAATTGGGGAAGAACAGTTTATGTTTGATTGTGGGAGCATCAACCAACGAAGGGCATTACCCAAACCAGAAAGGACAATGGTCGTGGGAATTGATGGAGGGTATGTCCGAGATTGGAACGAGAAAAAAACTATTTTTGAAGTAATCGTGGGCAAGTCTGTCCCAGATGAAAGAGAAGCTAAATGTTTCGGTTTCGTAAACTCCTATGACACCAAATCAAAGCGTAGATTTTATGAACATTTGAAAGGTCAAGGTATGCAACCTCACCAAAAAATAGATTTTCTCTCAGATGGTGCGGATAACTTACGAAATCTACAAACCTATCTGAATGCCGAATCAACGCATATTTTAGATTGGTTTCATATTACTATGAGACTAACCGTTTTGAATCAGTATGTTTTAGGCATGATGAAAGTAGATGGAAAAGTTGGGAATAATTTACAAGAACTTATGACAAGTATCAAATGGAATTTGTGGCACGGTAAGGTAGGTGAAGCTCTCCAAAAATCAGAAGAAATAGAGGATTATCTACTGGAACACAAGGAAAATGAAGAGCAAAACAATAAGTACGAAAAGCTGAAAGCATTTGAAACTTATGCCAATGAGTTTTATACTTATATTTCCAATAATCGAGGTTTTATTGTCAATTACAGTGACCGTTATCATTATGGAGAAACGATAACCACGAGTTTTATTGAATCAACCGTAAATTATGTAATAGCCAAAAGGTTTGCCAAAAAACAATCCATGCAATGGACAAAGAAGGGGACTCACCTACTCCTTCAAGCCAGAACGAAGGTATTAAACAATGATTGGGAAGCTGAATTTAGGAAAAAATATCCCAAATTCAGAGCAATAAAGCCTTTAAATGAACCTAATGAAATCAAATTGGCGGCATGATTGCCCCACACTTTTTGATGCACTCCAAAATCAGGAGTTTCAAGCGGCAACCAAAGAGGAACAAGAACGCATTATTTTGTGCCGAAGCATTATTCAAAATGCCATTGTACTATGGAATTATCTATATTTATCGGATTTACTTTCAAAAGTCGAGCAACAGGAAGAA
>JANXML010000079.1 GCA_025354645.1 Arcicella sp.
GAAGTGCCACTTCGAGCTACAGTATTACTACCACCGCCTCATAAACCACCTCAATCTGCGATTCATAAGCCTTTCTGTTCAATCGTAAGCCTGATTTATTGATAAAAATATGTCTAATTTTCTTCAAAATTTGGAAAAAAAGTCATGTCTCCTGCATGAATGAGCATATCTCCATCGGGGATTTTTAGGTCTTTGTGGAGATTATGAGTATCGGAAATGCAGATGATTTTCATGCGTTTTTAATTAATTATCTATGCAATTTAGGTATGTTTTTTACTGAATTGCATGGATAATTCTAAAAAATCATTTCAATTTTACCAAAAACGAATCAATCATTGCGTAAAATTTATCCTTCAAAATAAGTTCTGCACCCAAATGATTACCCTTAAATAAAATTGCAAAATCTGTGGGAATATCATTCATCAAAAGAAATTTATCATCCTTCCCAATAAAGTATAATTGAGGTACTTTTTTCGCAATCGGTTCAAGATAATTACTTGGTAAAGTTACATCTGGTTCTGCCAGGCGTTGTAAAAATATTTTAGGCGAAATTAAGGGACTGTCCGCCATGATGAAGTCTAACTTCATTTTGGTAATCAAAGGAAAATATCCACCCATTGAAAACCCCAAAGAACCTACTTTATTTTTTGGGTACATTTTCTTGGCGTGTTCGACTGCTACCTCAAAATCAAGCAAAAACTCATTGTGGAAAAGTAAGTTTACGGTATCAACTTTGAAGTCTTGGCTATGCCCAAAACCTCTGTAATCAAACGTAATTACGTTGTATCCTTCGTTTGCTAAATTTAGAGCCTGCCCAATAAAATAACTCATGTTCCCTGCGTCCGTTCCACAAATAATAATAGTTGTGTTCTTGAGATTTGATTTAGGCGTAATGTCCCAAATATTTATCTCAAAGTTATCTATCGTTTTGATTTTCAACTCTTTATAAGAAAAGTCAAATTCTTTTGGCGTATAAACATAATCCTTTTTAGGTTTCATGCCGAAACCAAGCGAGAATGAAAAAGTAAAAATTAGCGTGAAAATGGACAGTTTATTTTTCATTGTTTTGAGGAATTTATGATTAAAAATTGAAATTTCATCTAAACAGGCAATACCACCTCAAACTCGCTCCCTTCCCCCAATTTACTCACCACATTTATCCGCCCTTGATGTTCTTCTACCATCTTTTTTACGTAGCTGAGTCCTAAGCCGAAGCCTTTTACGTCATGTACGTTGCCCGTTGGTACACGGTAGAATTTCTCAAAAATATTTTTGATGGAGTCTTTCGTCATGCCGATTCCTTGGTCTGAGACTTTGATCGAAAGCCCCTTTTCAGTGTTTTCAGTCGTGATTTTGATAATGGGTTTTTCGGGGGAATATTTGTTGGCATTATCCAAAAGATTGAAAATAATATTGGTCAAATGCACCTCATCCGCCTGAATTTCAGGGCTTTCTGCCTGCAAATCCACATTAATGATTCCTTGTCGTAATTCAATTTGTGGACTGATATTTTCCAACACTCGTTCAATAATTTGATGCACATTCACCGTTCCCAAATTCAAACGAACTTCCCCACGTTCCATTTGGGCGGTTTGCAATACTTTTTCTACCTGCGAACCAAGGCGTTTATTTTCATCTCTAATAATTCCTAAATATCTTCTAAACATCGAAGGACTTGCCGTAACAGCTTCATCACCAAGCATTTGTGTTGCCAATGAAATGGTAGAAATTGGCGTTTTGAACTCGTGGGTCATGTTGTTGATAAAATCATTTTTGATGTCAGCCAATTGCTTTTGCTTTACAATGGTGCTTACTGCCACATAAAAACAACCCAAAACAACCAAAATTAAGAGCAAAGAAGTGGCGTACATCATCCAAATATTTCGAATAATATAACGGTCTTGATTGGGGAAATATACCCGTAAATAACTCTCAGAATCACTATAATCATTCGGAAAAAGATTAACCATATACGTATCTTTATCACTTTTTAATCCTGTCATTTTATACTTCACTGACGAGGCATAATGCAAATAACTTGGGTTCTCTTCGCTACTGATTCCGTACTCAAAAGGCGTATTAATACCTTTCATTTTTATCTCATATTTCAGTAAAGAATCCAAAATTTGATAATTCACTCGGTCATAAATACTCCGCTTCGTAAACATCAAATCATTCAAAACCTCCTTTGCCATTTCCGTTTTATTTTTTACCTTTTGAGCGGTTTCAGCATATTGAATAGAACGATCAATATGAGGTTTTTTATTTTTTATCTTTTTGGTAATCAATGGTTTAACTCTTTTCAAAGAATCATCAATTAGTTGATTGTGGCGTTGAATTGCCTCTCCAAAAATATCATCAATTTGTTTTTGCCCATTCATCAAACTGACATAATCCTCATTGTTCAAATCAATCGAAAACTCTTGATGCTCTCTAATTTCACCATTCGGTAGAATTTCTACACCTTTTGAAACCAAAATATCTGAAGGAATTTGTCGTTCCTTCATTTTGCCCAAATTCATGGTCACTGATGAGTTATTACGCACAATTGGTAAAGTCTTTTTCTTCTTAATTATTGCTTGTTGTTCAACAGGTCTTGCAATTGCCAATAATTGTTTTTGATTCTCATCAGAAGCAATTTTTCTTTGCATAAAATAATACATCTCTTGTTGCGATAATTTCCTGACAACTTGTTGCATCGCATCCCGAACGTCGCTCCCGAACTGGTCATTTTTAGAACGCACCGTGAATCCGAGCCAATACATCTGAAAGGCGATTAATCCCAACAACGCAAAAGCCATAAGAGCGATGATATATTGTATTTTACGTTTGGTCATTTTTATTTCGGTTCACGGTGAACGGTTCACGGTTCACGGTTTGGAGTCCGATTCCCGATTCCCTTTTACCGTGAACCGTTCACCGTTACGTGCAACATTTTAAAAACTATTGTATCTTTATCTTGTTAGCAAAATTAACGTAAAACTTGTCCTTTGTATTCTCTTTAACATCTTTTAACAGAAGGTAAAGATTTGATATTGAGACGCTTCGTTAAGTTTGCCGTTAAGATGGCACGCCAATGACCCAGGTGCTTCGCAACACAGATTTAAGAGGATTTTTTTACGGAGTATAGATAATAAGTCTTCGTAAAAAAAATATTTTAAGAAGATTAGCTATTTTTAGGCTTTTATTTGGCAACGAAAAAATCTGCGTAAATCTGCGTTACCGAAGGCATTTGCGTCAGCGACGTACCAATAAATACTCATATTTAATCAATTATAAAAATGAAAAACATCATCACAACCGCTTTAATGCTGACTTTGGGAATGTCGGCAATGGCACAAAAAAGTATTTCTCAAAATATTAATGAGAATAATGGTAAAATGACCATCCATATTGAATCGTCTGAGAAAGGCAAGAAAGAGGTCTTCGATAAATCATATAATGTTGAAGGCATGAGCGATATTGAAAAGGAACAACTCATCAGCAGCGTTACAGATTCATTATGGACGGCATCAGGTGATGGCGACCGCAAACAATTTAAGATTAAAATTGATAAAAACATCGATAGAAATTTTAATAGCTCAGACAATGAACGCCCATTTTCATTGAATTCTCCACAAGGAAGAGCGAAGAAAAGAGTTCAGGTTTATAAAGACGGAAAGCGAATTGAAAAAGATTTGGATAGCGACGGAGATAATGATGTGACAATATTTTTTAAAGATTTTGGTAATGATATGGAGAAAAGATTCAAAAATTTTGATGAGAAAAAAATGCTTAGTTCAATTGAGCCAATGATGAAAAACTTTAAAGGAAATTTCAACATTGATATGAAAGATTTTGATTTCATAAACGAATCAAAAACCGTAAAAGCCCTTAAAATCTATCCAAATAAGCCTTTTGATAATAAATTGAACCTCAAATTTCATGCTCCCGAAAAAGGTGATGTTAATGTAATTATTACAGATATAAATGGAAAAGAAATTGGGTCACAGAAATTCAAAGATTTTCAAGGAGATTTTATGGGACAAGTAGATTTGAAGAAAAACGTGAAAGGAACTGTTTTCGTAACCATTACACAAGGCGATGACGGAACATCAAAAAGAGTGGTAATTGAATAATCCTAAGAAGATAAGATTGGCAAGAAAGCAATAAGTAAAAAAGAAGGAATGGAAACAAGAGAAAAGTTGAAATCAATAATGGTTCACCTTTTCATTGCATCCGTTCCTTCTTTACCTTTATTTCTTTTCTCTTTTCATTTTTTTTGTATTTTTTTTCGGTACAGTCTTTGACATACTAAAAAATACAATTACCTTTGCACACTCTTTCACCAGAACACAAAAAGAGCGTGTTGTGATAAGGAAAACTGGGGGTGTTCCAGAGTGGCTAAATGGGACAGACTGTAACTCTGTTAGAGTATTCTTTCGGTGGTTCGAATCCATCCGCCCCCACAGTTTCAGTGAACAATTAACAGTGAACAGTTAGCAAATTAGAAAATAAAAATAAGTTATATTTTTACTGATAATTGATAACTGATAACTGTAAAAAAGCGGGAGTAGCTCATTTGGTAGAGCGATAGCCTTCCAAGCTATAGGTGGCGAGTTCGAGCCTCGTCTCCCGCTCCAATCAGGAACTATGAAAGATGGTTAGTTGTTAATTGGTTAGTAGTTATTAGTTTAGCTAAGAACTATTAATGATTAACCATTCGTAGTTTTAAGGCACTTGCCTTTGTAGCTCAGTGGTAGAGCACTTCCTTGGTAAGGAAGAGGTCGGCAGTCCGATTCTGCTCAAAGGCTCGAATCAATGAGCAATTTGCAATTAACAATAATCAATTTTGTTAATTGATAACTGTTAATTGTATTAATCGTTTTTTCATTCTTTTTATAAAATCAAATTAAGAACTAAATATCATGGCAAAGGAAAATTTTGACCGTAGTAAACCCCACGTAAACATTGGTACAATCGGTCACGTTGACCACGGTAAAACTACATT
>JANXML010000208.1 GCA_025354645.1 Arcicella sp.
AATTGAAGGCATTTCAGATGTAAGTATAGAATTAACTTTCGATCCACCATATTCGCAAGATATGATGTCGGAAGTTGCCAAGTTGGAACTTGGATTTATGTAATGACAATTTGGTAATTTGAAAATGTGCTAATTTGAAAAATATTTTTGGCACTTTTCAATCACAAAATTGTTAATCTAAAATATAGTTGAAAATTGGGTTTCACCATTTTCAAATTAACCAATTGTCAAATTTTCAAATTAAAGAAATATGTACCCAGAACATTTAGTAGCTCCTATGCGTATGGATATTGCAGAAGGAGGATTTCAAGAATTAAAATCAGCAGCCGAGGTTGAAACCGTTATGGCTGAAAGTGGCACAACGTTGATGTTTATCAATTCAGTTTGTGGTTGTTCAGCACGCACGGCTCGTCCAGGTGTAAAAGAAGCCGTTTGGAATTCTGAGAAAAAGCCAGACCATTTAGTAACCGTTTTTGCGGGTGTGGATCAAGAAGCAACCGCCAAAGCTCGTGAATATACGTTGCCATATCCTCCATCATCGCCAGCGATTGCTTTCTTCAAAGATGGTGAGTTGGTTCACATGGTAGAGCGTCATCATATCGAAGGTCGTTCGGCGGAGCTTATTGCTACGCACTTGGAAGGCGTTTTTGAGGAGTTTTGTTAATAATTATTTGAAAAAAAGGTCGTCAAAATTGTGTTTTGACGACCTTTTCTATTTTTTTTTAAACAATCAACCAATCTTTACTTACGATATTGCTCAATAATTTTAAATATAGCTTTCTGAGTTTCTAAATTTGTGAAATACTCAAACATAATTTCATGTCCTTCATAATTCAAAATTAAACCTGTTTCCAAGTAATTAAATGCTTCTTTATAACGACCAGATTTGATAAAATAAACAGAAGCACGATAATATAATTCAGCTTCTTCAGGCATTTGGTCAATTGCTGAAAGCATTAATTCTGCCGCCATTTCAAAATCACCTTGCTCATGATTTACAACAGACCATTTTATCCACGCTTCTGGATTCATTGGTTCTAATTCAGCTGATTTTTGATAAGCATCCATTCCTGAAAAAGTGTTACCCATACTCGTTTCTGCATCACCAATTGCTAACCAATAATAGGCATTTTTTTCATCTAATGTGAGTGCCTTTTTTAGAAAATGAATTGCTTCAAACCATCGTTGCATTTCACACAGACATACGCCAACACCAAAATATCCGTCATCCCAATTCGGGTCAAGTTTTATGGCATCTTTATAATAATGAATTGCTTCTGAAAAACGCTCTTGACGTTCAATACTTGCGGCAAAACAGCAGTAAACTTCGGGTGTAATATCCTCATATTCAAGGCAGTGACGATATGCATCTTCCGCTTTTGCCCAATTGCCGAGGTTCATATAGGAATTCCCTAAATTGAAATATCCCGATGCAAACTTATCATTAATCGCTACTGAAAACTCATAAGCATCAGCCGCTTCTTCAAATTTTCCTAATTTGGAATAAGCAATTCCGATATTATACCAAGCATTTTCTGAATACGGATCAATATCAATAAATTGTTGATAATAAGGAAGTGATTCCTCCAACTTACCGATATCGTCTAAACTGTTTGCTAACTCATAAAGTGCATTTTCGTTCTTAATATTTATTTCGATGGCTTGTTTAAAAGCGGCAACTGCATTATGGTTTTTTCCCCAACTCTGATATGCTAAACCAATGTGAAAATATACCTCATCTTTCTCTTCGGCAATATCTAAGACCTCTGTCAGCATTTCAATAGCAGTTTGATAATCACCTTTGAGGTTGTAAACTGTACTGCGAAGGTAAATAATATCTGTGTCAGAAGGATTATATAATTCAGCTTTATCAATCAGTTCAAGTGCCTCATCATGTTTGCCTTGGTTTGCCAATAATTCAGCTTTGCAAAGCATTAATTCCAAAGAGTATGGATATTGTTCAAGGGCTAAATCGCAGGCTTTCATGGCATCAACAATTTTGCCTTCATCCATGTAATGTTCCACAATTTGCTCATAGGTATCAAGGTCGAAAAAGCCCGATTCCATGCGTTTCAGCATTGATTCAAAACGCTTCACGGAATGCAAAGTCTCCTCTCGACGATCTTCAAAATCTTGTTCCATCATGTTTTTCTTAGGGCTATGGTGATTAGTGTATTATTTACTTATTTTTAAATGTCACAAGTATTATTCCACCAATAACAATTATCCAACTATTTATGCTAATTTAATCATAAACTTTAACTCTACCAAAACCCTTGTTTATTACTTATTAATTGCAAAAATTGTGCTAATGATAGCTTTGTATCACGTTACTTTGGAATCGTGTTTATTTATATTCAAATATGCTGATAAATTGAATTGATTGTTTGAATTGATTCTGGAGAATCGTTTTACTGCTTTTGCAAGAGATTCTTACAAATTCTATCTAAACTTTCGTCAATATTTCTGAATGTAAAATTTAAAGCATTTTTAATTTTATCATTTGAATATTCAAAGGAATGACTTGATGATAAAGCGGTTTCCTTGGTAATTAAAGGGGCATTTCCAGTAAAAAAACTTCTA
Organism: Arcicella sp.; assembly: GCA_025354645.1. Lineage (GTDB taxonomy): Bacteria > Bacteroidota > Bacteroidia > Cytophagales > Spirosomataceae > Arcicella. The sequence continues at coordinate 2,584 of JANXML010000208.1, forward strand.
AATGCTTCCAATCGCCATACAAATCCTGTTAAAGAATTTCCTAATAAAGTTGAAGGGGCTTTTTTATTAAATTTAGGAGCAACCTTTTCAAAAAATTCTTTATAACTCATCTGTCCAGCACTTAAAATAAATCGTTCGTCTGAGATATCAGAAACCGTCAATTTATAAACACATTCAGCAAGGTCTTCAACATCCACATAATTTAAGTTGCCTACTGGATAAAATTTATGTTCATCGTAAACGTATTTTAATAATTGAGTGCTACTTTTATTCCAATCCGCTTCTCCTAAAATTACCGATGGATTTACAATAACACAATCCAATCCTTCCGATTGCCCACGCCATACTTCCATTTCAGCTAAATACTTGGTTTTGGCATAGTTAGAATTCAATTTATTCTCTTCCCAAGTCGCTTTTTCATCAATTTTTATAACGTGACTAATATTTTCGTTCGTGGTTTTACGTCCCAAAGCGGCAACAGAACTAATAAAACAGAGCTTTTTAATGTTCTTTTCTAAACAAAGATTTACCATATTTATCGTGCCTTCTACATTCGTTTTGAACATCTTGTCTCGGTCTTTTGGAGCGAAAGAAACAATGGCAGCGGCGTGAACAACGTAACTTACATTTTCAATTGCTTTTTCAAGCACTAAAATATCCAAAATATCTCCTTCATACCAAATTACCTGATTTTCAATGTCTTGAATTAAAGATAAATCGCTATTAAATCTCTTTAATCCCACAACATTAAAGCCAGATTTAAGAAAATATCTTGCTGTAAAGCTGCCGACTAATCCAGTAATACCAGTAATGAGAATTTTTTTTTCTTCCGTGATTTCGTTCATTTTACATCAAAACATTGACCTATCTTTGTATCCACAAAGGTAAATCACAATCAACGAAAAATACGTGATAAAGAAAGCAATTATTGATTTAGGAACGAATACCTTTCAATTATTAATCATCGAACAAATCGGTTCGGACTTCAAAACTATTCACGAAGAAAGTTATCCTGCCAAGATTGGCATGGGCGGAATTTCGTCTGGAATTATCACCGAAGCTGGAATACAAAGAGGCATAAAAGGTTTGACGTATTTTCAGCAAATATTTAATAATGAGGGGGTTATGAATGAAAATGTTTTGGTAACCGCCACGAGTGCGGTTAGAAATGCCAAAAATGGGAATGAATTTTGTCAAAGGATTTTAGACGAAACAGGCATTATCATCAATGTGATTTCGGGCGAAGAAGAGGCTACTTTAATTTATGAGGGTGTAAAATTAGGCATGGATATTGGTTCTGAACCTTCAATGATTATGGACATTGGTGGAGGTTCAGTTGAGTTTATAATAGGGGATAAAAATAGAATTATGTACAAACAAAGTTTTGAAATTGGCGGACAACGCTTAATGGATAAATTCATGAATACAGACCCAATTTCTCCTCATTCGGTTGGAGCCTTGCGTGATTATTTAGAAATACAATTATTGCCTCTCACGAATGCTGTACATCAATATGCACCAGTATGCGTGATTGGTTCGGCGGGTTCGTTCGAGACCTTAATTGATTTATTTTACTTGAAAAAATTCGGACATTTACCCTCTCCCGAACAAATCTCATTTGATTTACCAATTGCAGAATTTTATGACTCGTTTTTAAAATTAGTTTCTAAAAATCATAATGAAAGAATGGCATTGGCTGGTATGAAAGAATTACGAGTTGATATGATTGTAGTAGGTGTTTGTTTAATAGATTTTGTATTAAAACGCTTTGATATTCAACAGATTAAGGTTTCTAATTATGCTCTAAAGGAAGGGATTCTTTTTCGGGAAATGGTAAAAGGTGAACGGTAATTAGAACTGAAAAATTGATTTCTATCATTCTATTTTCAAATTTTTCATATAAGTAAAACTTCAATTTTTTAGTTAATTTATATTTGAGAAATCCCGTTTACCTTTCACCGTTTACCGTTCACCGAAAAGAACCACTTAATAATTTTACCAAAATATACTTAATATTTGAATTACGAATTTAGATTTTACCATTATAAACCCCTATTTTTGCAAAATAAACTATAACTATTTCAAGAAAGTAAAAATCAAAGAGTATATGAAAATAGCCGTTGTCGGAACTGGGTATGTGGGATTAGTAACAGGAACTTGTTTTGCCGAAACAGGAAATCAAGTAATTTGTGTTGATATTGACCAAAAGAAGGTCGAAAAAATGAAAAGCGGGATCATTCCCATTTATGAACCTGGTTTAGAAGAATTATTCCTTCGTAACTCAAATGAAGGAAGATTGAAATTCACTACTTCACTTTCTGAAGGAATTAAAGATGCTCAGGTAATTTTCTTAGCGTTGCCAACACCTCCTGGGGCAGACGGCTCGGCTGATTTGAAATATATCTTGAAAGTTGCGGGTGATTTAGGTCCTCTTTTAGAAAATTATGCTGTCATAATTGATAAAAGTACCGTTCCAGTAGGAACGGCTGAAAAGGTTCATGCAGCTATCGTCAAAAATGCAAAAGTTGAGTTTGACGTAGTTTCCAATCCTGAATTTTTACGAGAAGGCGTTGCAGTTGAAGATTTTATGAGACCTGACCGTGTGGTTATTGGTACGAAATCTGAGAAAGCTAAGGCGGTTATGACTAAGTTATATGCTCCATTGGTTCGTCAAGGAAATCCAGTAATTTTTATGGACGAGCGTTCGGCAGAAATGACAAAATATGCTGCTAATGCGTTTTTAGCAACAAAAATTACATTCATGAACGAGATTGCCAACCTTTGCGAGAGGGTAGGGGCAAACGTTGATGATATTCGTAGAGGTATCGGCACGGATTCACGTATTGGTAAAAGATTTTTGTTTGCGGGTATTGGTTACGGAGGAAGTTGTTTCCCAAAAGATGTTCAAGCATTAGAAAAAACTTCCAAAGAAAATAACTACGATTTCAAGATTTTGCAAGCCGTAATGGATGTAAACGAAGATCAAAAAACTCGTTTAATCCCCATGATTAATGATTATTTTGGAGGAGATTTAAAAGGCAAAACTTTTGCGATGTGGGGCTTGGCATTCAAACCTTACACCGATGATATTCGTGAAGCACCTGCCTTGTATAATATTGATGCCTTGTTGGCAGCAGGAGCAACCATAAAGGCTTACGACCCCGAAGCAATGCCAAATGTTCAAGAAATTGTGGGAGATAAAATTACATACACCACAGGACCTTATGAGGCTTTGAAAGATGCAGATGCACTTTTAATCATGACTGAGTGGCCTCAATTCCGCACGCCAGAGTTTGAAGTAATGAATGTTTTATTGAAAAATAAAGTAATTTTTGATGGTCGTAACTTGTATGAATTAGGAGAGATTGCGGAGAAAGGATATACGTATTATTCGATTGGAAGGGAAACAGTAAACAGTAAACAGTAAGCAGTTATTAGAGAACATCGTATTGATAATTCTTTGCTAATAAAAAATAACCACATTAATATTGATGCAATCTGATAATAATCTTTATGATATGGCTTACGGTTTTGCCATAAGAACGGTTAAGGCTTATCAATATTTGGTTGATAATAAGAAGGAATATATTTTGTCCAAACAATTCCTCAGAAGTGGCACTTCAATTGGGACAAATATTTCAGAGGCAAACGGAGCAATATCTACTGCGGATTTTTCAAGTAAAATTTCAATAGCCTACAAAGAAAGTCTTGAAACAAAATATTGGCTATCATTACTGAAAGATACAAATTATCTCGATAATAAAATCTATGAAAGTATGCACAATGAAGTAGATGAATTAAGTAAAATTATGTTTTCAATTTTAAAAACAACTAAAAGAGTTAATAGTCAGTAGGCAGAGAACAGTTATCAGTAAGCAGTGAGCAGACTTATTCTGCTAACTGTTTACTGCTAACTGATAACTGCTAACTGATAACTGATATTATGAAAAGAGTATTAATAACGGGTGGAGCTGGATTTTTAGGTTCACATCTTTGCGATAGATTTATTAAAGAAGGTTTCCACGTAATTGCGATGGATAACTTGATTACGGGTGATTTAAAAAATATTGAGCATTTATTCAAATTGCCCAATTTTGAGTTTTATCACCATGATGTTTCTAAATTTATTCACGTGCCTGGCGAGTTGGATTATATCCTTCATTTTGCCTCACCAGCTTCTCCGATTGATTATTTAAAGATTCCGATTCAGACCTTGAAAGTGGGTTCTTTGGGAATTCATAATTGTTTGGGATTGGCTCGTGTTAAAAATGCGAGAGTGCTAATTGCTTCAACCTCAGAGGTTTATGGTGACCCAACGGTTCATCCACAACCAGAAGAATATTGGGGAAATGTGAATCCTGTGGGTCCACGTGGGGTGTATGATGAAGCAAAACGTTTTCAAGAAGCTATGACGATGGCGTATCATACTTATCACGGTTTGGAAACTCGTATCGTCAGAATTTTCAACACTTATGGTCCTCGTATGCGACTGAACGACGGGCGTGTTTTGCCCGCTTTTATCGGACAAGCCTTGCGTGGCGAGGATTTGACCATGTTTGGTGATGGTTCACAAACTCGTGCATTTTGTTATGTGGATGATTTAGTTGAAGGGATTTATCGTTTATTATTATCAGATTATGCTCAACCCGTAAATATTGGAAATCCAGATGAAATTACGATTAAGGAATTTGGAGAAGAAATTATCAAATTAACAGGTACAAATCAAAAATTGATTTCTTTACCTTTACCAACTGACGACCCAAAACAACGTAAGCCAGACATAACAAAAGCAAAAGCACTATTAGGTTGGGAGCCAAAAGTTGCTCGTGCAGAAGGTTTGAAAATCACGTATGAATACTTCAAATCATTACCAACAGAAGAATTATTCAAAATGGCAAATCATCGTGATTTCGAGAAAAAATAGTATTTCGATGTTCGACTAAAAAAAAGGCAGGACTTGTAGTTATTTTTAACTTCAAATCTTGCCTTTTATACATTTATGGAACCTTACCAATTAATATTTGAAGATTCAGAAATCATCGTTGTGAATAAATCAAGCGGTATTCCTGCACAACCTGATAAGAAAAATACGCCCTCACTTTTAGAAATTCTCTCTGAAAAATTCCCTAATCTTAATCTCATCCATCGCCTCGACCAACGGGTAAGTGGGTTAATTATTTTTGCGAAAACCGAGCAATCAGCTAAACAACTTAATAAGGATTTTCAAACCAGAAATATTACAAAAAGATACAAATCAATTGTTGCGAATAAGCCAATTGAAAAGGAAGCAAAATTGACACATTGGTTATTGAAAGATGCTAAGAAAAATAGAGCAAAAGCCTTTGAAATAAAGGTTAAAAATAGCCAAAAATCTGAATTAATTTATCGAGTTATCCAATCCTCTGAACGTTATCATTTGCTTGATATAGAGTTACTTACAGGTCGTTTTCATCAAATTCGTTCGCAATTATCTGCCATTGGTTGCCCTATTTTAGGAGATTTAAAATATGGATATAAAAGAAGTTCGCCCGATGGAAGTATTTTTTTGCAATCTTATTATCTTTCTCTAAATCATCCTGTAACAAAAAAGGCAATCCAATTTGAAATTGAAATGCCTGAATTATGGAAAAAATATGGGTTTTAGAAACGCTACAATTCAATTCGTTTCACCTTATTATAAAACCGCCAACTCAATAGACTTGCAGAGGCAAAAAGTGCCAAAGTTAAGCCAATCCATATACCAATATGTTTCATATCATACTGAAAACCAAGAATATAACTCATTGGTAAGCCAACACCCCAATATGCAAAAATGGTAATAATTGTTGGAATATTTACATCTTGCATACCTCTTAAAATCCCCAAACTAACTGCTTGTACTCCGTCAAAAAGTTGAAAGAATCCCCCCCAGATGATAAGTTCAGCCGCTAACATAATTACTCGTTCATCTTTGACGTAACTGGCAAATTCTACATTAAAAATTAAAAGAAATATAGCACAAATTGCCATAAAAATAAAGCCCATCGCCAAAGCCGTAGTTCCAGCCCTGAAAATAGCAATTCTACTTCTTTCGCCAACGCCCGCACCAACTCGAATGCCACCCGCTGCCGCAATGCCTGTTGCAGCCATGTATGTGAGTGAAACATACCCAATTGCCACCAAGTGAGCCGCTTTGTGTTCGATGCTTATCCAACCCATCATCACCAATGCACCGTAAAAAGCGGCAATTTCAGAAAACCCTTGTAAACCGCTTGGAAGCCCTATTTTTAAAATATATTTTATGAGTACATTAACCTTTCCAATTGGATTAATTTTATTCAAATACTGCTTAAAGATGGGGGTTTTAAAGGTAAAAAAAGCCAAGGTAGCAGCCATATAAAATCTTGCAATTAACGTGGCAACTCCCGCACCATTAAGCCCCCATGCTGGGAAAAACCAGATGCCATGAATAAAACAATGATTCAAAATAACATTCAAAAGCAACGCAGAAAGGGTGATTTTCATAGAAAGGTTGGCAAAACCTAAACCGTCAGTAAAACTTTTTATTGCCGTAAAAATAAATGAAGGAATTAGTGAAATTGTAATAATCCAGAGGTATTCTTGGGTAAGTGTTTTGATTTCAATGGGTTGTTTCAAAACATCCATATTAAAACTGATAAATATGATAATTATCCCACAAAAAAAACTCATCAATAAAGCAATTATAATATTAGCTTTCAAAAGACGCTGACATTCAGAGAAATTATTTTCTGTTTGTGCTTTTGAAACTAATGGAGAAATAATTTGCAAACAAATATATCCAACAATACTAATGTTTAAAATCATTCCATTTGCATCTGCGGAGGCAGCAAGTGCTTGAACTGAACCTCTATCCATTCGTCCCACTTGAACAGTATCGGCAAAACCCATAAGCATAATTCCTAATTGTCCAGCAATGATTGGAAGTGCTAATTTATAAGTGGCAATAATATCTATTTTGTAATTTTCTAATATTTTTTTCAAAACAAATTTTGTTTGAGGATTATTTCAATAGTGAATTTTCTGATATGCAAATTTAAGGGTTAGCAAATTATTTTATTAATATATGTTGATTAATTCTAAATTTAAGTCCTAAGACAACACAAAAAAGGCAATCAGTTTTTAAACTAATTGCCTTTTTTATTTTTTCGAAACTGAACTTAATTTCCAGTCTTCTCCTCTACTTTTTTTGCAGTTTTGTGAACACTATGTCTTACTTTACGGGATACTTTTTTTGATGTATTTTTGGTTGCAGTTGCAGCTTTTTGTCCAGCCTCACCCACATCCTGAGCTACCTCTTTTGTTTCTTCTCCTACTTTTTTACCCGCTCTTTTCGTTGCACGGGCAGTATTTTTGGCAACCTGCTTTGTTTTATCTACTCCTTTATCTAATCTTTCTCCAGCAGTTTGTCCAAAAGTGACAGCTGAAATTGTCAATAAAAATGCAACCGTTAAAATGCTCTTTTTCATATTGTTTTGTGTTTATGTTTAGTATAAGTTTAACAACATCATTCCAACTTGTTAGTATATTAAAAATGGGTATTAATTGCCCCAATAATTTGATAGTTTTATAATTACGAGTAAAGTCATTCCCGTTTTAGAACATTTTATAACTTTCACAAAACGTCAAAATGTGATATACTTAATTTATTGCCGATTATTCTAAATGAATTTTAGAAATTTTAATTATGACTTAAACCAGTGATTTCCTTTTTATTTAAGTGATAAAATGAATTTTTTGTTTTTAAAACTAATTCTCAAAAAAGTATAACATTTATGCACTATTATTTGTGTAAATCATGGAATTGTGAAATTTCTTCCATAATTTTGCACCCGAAAATAACAAGGATTATGCTTGATTTGAAAGGGAATTAGTTTTCATTGCTTCTAACCCCTAAATCCCAACCCCTAATCCCCAAATTTCACTGAACAAAAATCACAAAAAACTTATAAATAATGGCATCAGTCAGACCAGATGAAGTATCAGCAATTTTGAGAGAACAACTCTCGGGAGCAAAGTCAGAAGCTGAACTTCAAGAAGTAGGTACCGTATTGCAAATCGGTGATGGTGTAGCCCGTATTTACGGACTAACGAAAGTACAAGCAGGTGAATTAGTCGTTTTTGAAAACGGTTTGAAAGC
>JANXML010000158.1 GCA_025354645.1 Arcicella sp.
AATTGGATTCAACAAAAAACAAATATTCACATTGCCTCAAAAGTCAGGTCTGAAAATGGACTATTCGTCCATATTTACGCTAAATTGGTTGCGGCTGTCCTACTTTTACTTGATTTTTAACCCGTAATTCGCATAACTTATTGTTCGAGAGAAATATGCTGATTATGATAAGAAGAAAAAGCACAAAAAAGGAGATTTTTCTGTTGATGAACCGAGTCCTAAGATTCAAAACAAAGATGATGACAATACACTTTTGAATTTTTTGATAACGATTGCTGTATTGGTTGTTGCTTGGCAAGGTTTTGTTTTTACCAAAAAATTTATTGCAAGAAATAAATCCGAAAAGCTATACCAACAATGGCAATCTCAACAAAATTTTCAAAACTCAAAATCTAACTTAAACCAGTCGGACAAACCGTCGGACAAATCAAGTCCGACAACTTAAATAATGGTCTAATTTCAATCTCCTGTCATAAAACACCTCTAAATTTGAAAATTTAGGGGTGTTTTATTGAATATCATACTATGTTTAGAATATTTCAAAACTTCAAATATTGTCAGACTTTTCGAGCCTTTTTGCATTTTCTCTATCAAGTGCTATAATTATTTCATCCACTTTTTGTTGTAATCTTGCTTTATCCTCTCGGCTCTCGAAAAAACCTTCATAAAGAATCGGGTCATTATATTGTTCCTCAATGAAGGCTGACATCTTCTCATACACTTCATGTACGTTGTCTTTTATGTCATAGCCTCTGCGGAGTTTATCTGACCAGTTTATTAGTTCTCTTGCGACCTTAATACCTTCCTCAACGATTACAACATCTAATTTTCCATCACCACCCAAAGACTATCACAAAGTTTCATAGGCATTGTTAAATAGGTTTAAATAAAAAGGACTCTGTGTCAGTATTCTCTGATAGACTTTTAACCTTGATTCTTTTTCTATTTTAAGACCCTCACTCAATCCAATCATTACGCCCTCCCATGCAGTTTTTCCTGCCATCCTTACATATTTCTTGTTGTTATAAAAATTACCGTCCCTCCCTGCATTCTCAGCTAAAATCCTTTTGGCTTTTATTAATATTTTTTGTGCATTTGAAAGCATAGTTTTGCGATTTTATAAGTATATAATTTTCTTTCGTTCCAAATTAGGCAATTTTAGGCTAAAAATGTGATTATCATTTCAATTTTCATACTCTGAATATCCTATCTCAATGGTTTGTCTTTAACTTTGAGGACAGAAATTGATAAAAAAATGATATATCTTGATAATAACGCCACCACTCAAATTGACCCCGAAGTTTTGGGAGTAATGCTTCCATTTCTTACGGATAATTTTGCTAATGCAAGTTCAACTCATACTTTCGGTCTGGGGGCGAATGATGCTGTTAAGAATGCTCGCCAACAAGTGTCTGATTTAATTGGCTCACAACCTCACGAAATCGTTTTTACTTCTGGTGCTACCGAAGCTATTAATTTAGCTATCAAAGGTGTTGCCGAAAATTATTCTTCAAGAGGTAAGCATATCATCACCGTTCAAACTGAACACTCAGCCGTTTTAGATGTCTGTAAATACCTTGAAACCAAAGGCTTTGACATAACATTTTTGCCTGTTCAATCAGATGGAATGATTGATTTAGCTGTTTTCAAAGCCACATTACGCCCTGATACTATTTTGGTATCGGTGATGTTAGTCAATAATGAATTAGGCACAATTCAGCCTATCAAAGAAATTGCGAAACTTACGCATGAAGTTGGGGCGTTATTTATGACTGATGGAACGCAAGCAGTTGGGAAACTACCAATTAATATTGATGAACTGGATATTGACTTAATGGCGATGTCTGCCCATAAATTCTACGGCACAAAGGGCGAGGGTGCATTATTTGTCCGACAAAGACGTAATAGATTGATAAAATTAGGGGCATTATTGCACGGAGGCGGACACGAAGGCGGCAAACGTTCTGGCACGTTGAACGTCTCAGGCATCGTAAGTATGGGAAAAGCTGCTGAAATTTGCCAACAAAAAATGAAGGCTGATACCCAAAGAATAGGTGCTTTAAGAGACGAATTAGAAAAGGCTTTACTACAAATTTCCGACACTGCCGTGAATGGAAATACTGCCCACAGAATTTATAATACCACAAATATCAAATTTAACGGTTGTGATTCTGATGCTTTAATTATGGGTTTACAAGACATTGCCGTTTCAAATGGCTCTGCCTGTACGTCTGCATCCATTGACCCTTCTCACGTATTGATGGCTTTGGACATGACTGAAACCGAAGCCTTTTCATGTATTCGATTTAGTTTGGGGCGATTTAATAAATCTGAAGAAATACCTGTTGTGGTGGAAGCTGTGCGAAAAGTGGTGGAAAGTTTGAGGGCTTGGAATTAATATTTTTTGACAAAATTATCTCAATAAAATCAAAAATGGAATTAGAAAAACAGTTTTCCTATATAACAACGCTCATTAAAGAGGCAAAACAAAGAGCTTATCATGCCGTTAATTTTGAGTTAATAAATCTCTATTGGCAGGTAGGTGAATATGTTAGCCAACAGGTCGCCAGCAAAGCATGGGGTAAATCGGTTGTTCAAGAATTATCAGATTTTATCCAGAAATCCGAACCAAATATTATTGGGTTTTCGTCTCAAAATATTTGGAGAATGAAACAATTTTATGAAACTTATTATGACGCTTCAAATCTCTCACCACTGGTGAGAGAAATTTCATGGACACATCATTTATTCATAATTGGACTCAAAACTTTGGAAGAAAGAGAATTTTATATCCGCATGACCATCAAAGAAAAGTGGTCGAAAAGGGAGCTAAAAAGACAAATAAATTCTTCTTATTTTGAACGAGTAATGATTTCTAACGAAAAACTCTCACCACTGGCGAGAGTTTTACCACAAGATATAACTGATTCATTTAAAGATACTTACGTTTTAGAATTACTCCATCTTCCAGAAAAACATTTAGAAAAAGACCTCCGAAAAGCAATTGCCCAAAACATCACTAATTTTCTTTTAGAATTTGGCAGAGACTATGCCTTCATGGGCGAAGAGTATCCTGTGCAGGTGGGTAGAAGTGACTTTGCTATTGATTTATTGTTTTTTAACCGTTCTCTAAATTGTTTGATAGCAATTGAATTAAAAATCGTAGAGTTTCATCCCTCACATTTAGGGCAATTAAATTTCTACTTGGAAGCTCTCGACCGAGATGTACGAAAACCTCACGAAAATCCTTCAATCGGCATTCTCTTATGCCAAAGTAAAGATGATACCGTTGTCGAATATGCTCTAAGTCGTACACTTTCTCCTACTTTGGTAGCGGATTATCAAACTAAATTACCCGATAAAAAGTTGTTGCAGGCAAAGTGGGAGGAGATTTTAGAGGGATTAGGTAAAGAAAATATTGCTTAAAAAATAATATTCGCTACATTGTAGCGAATATTATTTTTTATTCCCTTTTTAAAATTTCTTCCCTTTTTTGAATTCGTTTATCAGAATTGTTTAAAGGATTCCAAATAAGTAAACTCATGTCGTAGTACAATAAATTTGAAGATTTACTCGTGAAATTATATGTTTTAGTATCTTCAAAATTAATGCTCTTACATTTTTTTAAAAATTCAGAATATTTTTCTTTGGAAACTCTATCATTTTCACTTTTAACTTCACCAAGAATATCGACTAATATTTTTAACAGTGCTTGATAGCCAACAGTTGTTTGAAGGATATTAGAAGGTTTCATTTTTTCAGGGTTAAAGTCCCACAATGAACTATTATCGTTTCTTACAAATGTATCTTTTACTGAATTGAAGTAGTGAAATAGAATATCTGAAATTTTAGAATCATTATCTTTTGCATAATAATCTCTCATTGGAAGATTTTTAGATGAACTTTCAGAACGCTTAAACAATTCCTTTCTTGAACGATACCTATCAAGTTCTGATTCTCTTAAATTTTCACAAATTAAATTTATGATAGATTTTACCATTCCAGCCTGCGATAATGGAGGACTTTGATTAATTTCATAATCTCCACCATAAAGTTTTATACGATTATAGAAGGGAGATTTAGAATGTGCATTTAAAGCTAAAACAATCTGCAAAGCTGTTTTTTGAGGAGAATCTTGTGTTGTAAGACCAAATAAACTATAAACAAGACTCTCAGAGACTCTCTTTTGAGTTCTATTAATTGTAGAAAAAATCATTGCTTGATACTCTAAAGTCTTATCAATAAAAAAAGATACAACTAATTGAATGTTTAGCAAATCTTTCAGCCGTACTCTATAATATTCTAATTTTTTGTTTAAAGATTCGGAAACACCACCCTTGGAAGTTTGAACAACAGTATTAATATTGCTTTGAAGCCTTTCAATTGCAATTTCTATTCCTCTTATTCTATGTTGTCCATCAATAATTGTAATATGTATATCACCAGTATTTTCTTTTTGTTTTTCCTGTTCGATTCCAGAAAATACTTCTTTGTTTAAATAAATTTCAATAAATTGATTATTGTGTGTTTGTCTGTCTATTACTTTTTGAGGAATTGATAGTACAATGTTCGTTGGAAACGTTGCTTCAGGGTCTTCAATTAAAAAATCGGCAATTTTTTCAACTCTCATACTTTCTACTTCTCTTTGAATATGAGAATTGTAAATAGGTTTATTTTCATCATCATAATTTATTATTAAACGCTTAGTGAATTTTGTAAATTTCAATATTTGGTCTATTGTAAATACACCAATAACGAATTCCTGTTGATTCTGAATCACAGGAATTCCTAATATTTTGTTGTCTTCTAAATTATTCATAGTATTTACCAGGTTGTTCCATGTCCTTCTTCTTTCCCTCTCATTTTATTATAATATGATTCATCACTAAGTTTCTCATTATCAGCATTTGCAAGAATCCAAATAATTAATGAAATTACAGTGCCAATACTTGCAGGCAAGAATGCGTAGTGTGACTTTATTAAATAAGTGGTTAAAAATAGAACAAAAGTAAAACCTAATAAAGCAATGGAATTAATTATTAAACTTGCCATATTTTTTATCGCAGATGATAGATTCAAATCCACAAGACTTGCAGCTATAATTGCCATAAAATAGGTTGCCATATTTTGTGCAATTTTGTAACTGTCCGTCCAAGTATTGATGTAGCAATCATAGATTGATAAAAATACTCCGCATCCTCCATAAAAGATAACAATAAAAAGGAAATAGGAACGAAACGCTGAATATTTCCAAGGCATCTTAAAACGCTCAAATATTTCTTGGGTAAAGTTTTTAGCCATAATAAATAAGGGTAGTTAAAAATAAATTAAAAATCATAAACTCTTCCAAAACTGCCCAACCTCAAACAACTCCGCTTTCTTAAACTCCTTTAAATTACTCACCGCTTGACCTTTTTGGATATTTTCCATGTTGCGGGCTAATAAAGTGTTCTCTTTTTCGCCCAATCCCAAGAATTTAGACATCATTTTCAAATTAGTCTTGTCTTTAATATCCATCAAAAATGCCGTTTCGCACATACTCGAAAAGTCGAAACTTTGTTGATTAAATTCCTCAATCCCTTGCGACAATAATACCACAGAAACGCCCTTTGAACGTATTTCTCGTAAGATTTTCTCTAATAAGTCTTGTGCTTTACGGTCTTTAAAGATTACGTGAGCTTCATCAATTAACAACACATAACGTATGGCTTGCAACTTGTCGTTCACGGGGGCATTTTCCATGTTCATAAAGTTATTGTAGATGTAATTGATAATCAAAAATACCGAAGTGAATCGTATTGAATCGGGCAAATCTCCCGACAAACTAAGGTAAAAATTTTGATTAAAAATACTTTTTTTGCTATCTGTTTTTGTCTCAAATAGGTCTAATTCACTCAAACTGTTCAAAATCTCTTTTAAGGTACTCGCCTTATTTCCTTCCATATCAAGCACACGGTCAAAAATGTCTTTGAATGAGGGATATTCTCCATTTTTCAAACCTTGAAATACATCTTTTGTTGCATCCCTAAGCGTTTGTTGCTGGTTTTTACCAATGTTAGAATAATTGGTAATTATATCCACCAATTTATTAATGCCCATGATTTTATTCTTCTCATTCACCGTATCAATAAAAGACATTGGATTTAGTGGAAAAGGAACTTGGGGGGCATCAATAAAAGTTGTTTGTGTTTTCTTGAAAAATGGCATTAATGTTGCCACATCATCTTTTTTTAATCCTTTAAAATCAAGATAAATAAAATTTACTTCCCCGCTTGATACTTCAACAAACTGACGAAGAATTTCCAAAGCAAATTGGGTTTTGCCCGTCCCAGAGTTTCCAGCAACCGCTATGTGAGCGTTATTGTGAACATTTGTATCATTGATTGTCGCAATGATAGGCGTGTTAGTACGAGGGTCATTGCCAATAAGCATTTGCAACGCACCTTCAAAATATCCTTTCTCAGAGATTTTTAAATGACGAATTTTTTCATCAAAAAGAATGGGGTCGTTCGTCGTGATAGACTGTTCTAAAGAGTCAATTCCTCGTTCAATATGTTCTAAAAGAAAGTCAGTAAATCCGTAGTTTGAACTTTCTGTAAAGAGCTTATCCAAAAGCCTCAATCCATTATCAATGTGTAGTTTGAAGTATTTAGGAATATCCAAATCCGTTTTATAAATACCATAGTGTTGGCAAATAATCGCAATATAATAGCTACGATATTTACCCACTAAGGTAATTTCCTTGTATGGATTTCCTTTTGTATCTTCTATATCACTTAGTTGTAATTGCCTCCCTCTCGTTATTGAATAGGATAAAGCAATACGCATCAAAATATTTTTTGATGCCAAGCTAAATCGCTGAGATAATCTTCCTAAAATTTCCTCTGTTATTTCAGAGGTTGCAACATTAATCTGCATTATAAAGTTTATTGTAAGTGTTAAAAAACTCCTGTGGGGTGGTTTCTAAAAAAGTGGATTTGTCAGGGTCAATGTTTGTAATTAAAAATGCCTTTGAGATTTTAGATTCAAGCATTTTGAATTCTTTTTGATTCAATTCTTTACCCACCAACGGAAACAGAATCACTTGTTCTGAAATGGTTGGATAGAAATATTTGACAATGTTCTGTGCGTGTTCTTCGTCAAATTTTTGCATTGGCGAATCTATAAAAACAGGAAATTCAATTACTCTTGAAAGTGGGGGAGTATAGTGAAGGCTTAAATAGGAGGTTAATTTGAAGGTAATTTGGAGTATATAAAGTGCAAAACACTACGATTTCCTACCTTGATAAATATTGAAGTAATTATAAATATCTGGATATTTCCTTTCTGCAAAAGTGTTAAAAACGTCAAGGTTAGATAACATTGTAACGGACATACTATATGATAAAGGATATAGTTTATCCGTAAAATCGTAGTAATGAATCCAAAGTTCATATTGATTTGCACCTTCATTAAAGGTTATTTTTAACTTTGGAGTCAAATTAGGTATCATTTCTTAAAAATATTTTTACGATGCCAAGTAAAGCTCTCTAATGATGGATTATATTGAGAATCATTAGGCAAAAGAATTCTTTTACCTTCCAATTTATGAAAACTATACTCACTTTCAATATTTTCTTTGAATGATTTTGAAAGTATTATCTCATAATTATCATTGACAGAAATTGCCCCTCTATCAAAAGCACGATGCAAATTTGGACATAAAGCAATTCCATTTGTCGGATGATTATTGAATGTTTTGGCAAATTGTTCAATATGACAAGCATCTACCATTGTTATTGTGAAAGTGGCAGAAACTCGTAAGCCTGACATACAACAAGTTTCATCGTATAATTTCACGATTTCTCTTCTAAAAATTGTTCCTCGATTATAAACTTCAATTTGATAAGTTTCAGGGTCAAGGATTTTCTTTAAATTTTGGAGTTTATTTTTGTACTCACTTTTGGGTTCATTGAGCTCATTTTTCAAATCATTTAAGTAGCTATCATCTTGATTGTCAATAGTTTGATTTTGAAAATACTCTTTCAGTAAAGCACTTTTTAGAATTTCACGAGACTCTTTATTTGAAAGTAATGAGAATAATCCTAAATCAATTTCAGCAAAAACAACGGCGGCACTTAAATTGCCAAAACTCCGCATTGAACCTGCATTATCAATCCATAATTCACAACCTATATTTGGGATTAATTTCCACCAGTCACCTTTCTCACCAGTCAAATGAAAAAATGGTAAAGCAAAACGTGAATCATGTTTAGTCGTTACTAATTGATTCCAATAAACTGAAAATGAGTGAGTTAATTCGGGAGTGATGAAAATACGATTGTCTAAAATTCTACCTAATTCGTATTCGTGGATAATGGAAAGTAAAAGTATTGGTTTGTGAGGTGCACCGCCATTTTTTGCATCACGGCGTAGGTGGGTAAAGGCGTAGATAAAGTAGTCTAAAATTTGATTGTTCATTTTATCTCTTTGAATTTACATATTTCTCTAAAAAGTTTTCAATATCTCCCGAAAGCCCTCTTTTTTTAACCATTAAAGTTCTAATTTTCAAAGCGTTAAGAGACTTTTGTACAAACTCTCTTTCGTCATCATCAACGAAAACCTCTTTGAGTAGTTCCTCTTCTTGTCTGTTTTTTTCTACGTGTTTACTCATATCCAAATGTGCATTAAAGATTAAATTATATATGTCAGAAACTTTAAATTTAAGAATACCATCTCTGTTCCAAATCACCTGAATCGCTATCAATTCTTGGTGAGTAATCAGTTGAATAGTTTCACCCTGTGTTTCTTGTATATCTTTTTGAGCTTCCAAAACCATCCTTAAAATCTTCGCACGGTAGGCAGGAATGTAAGCACCCCATAAACCTTCCTCTGGTTCTTCCTCATTTTCATTTTCAATATTAGCAAACTTCCTATCTACTTCACTTCTGGCAATTTTAAATCTTCGATGTCTTCTGAATATCTCTCGATTTTCACGAATATTTCTTCCATTTACCAATTCATCCCTTAAATCTAATAGTGGGTACATCCATTGTTCACCATTTAAAATCAAGCCTTCCATTGATTTATCTTTCTTTACAACCGTACATACCCAACAACCAAAACGACTGTTACCGCAACTGGGCGTGTTTTCGTCTAAAACCAATGGACAATCACCCGAATTAGCATTTTTATAAAGTGAAACTAACTCTTTATTTGTTCCACCCCAAGGAGGTGATATTTGTTGAAGATATTGCCAAACCTCATACGTTTCAACATCCTTTATAGGTGCATAAACGTAAGCATTTTGAAGAAGGTGTTTTCTAAGTCTCTGACCTTTTACTTCATGTTTTTTGATAGACCTCGCTCTATTTTGACTTTCAGCAGAACGTGTGCCTAATAATATAATCACCTCTCCACGCTCATCAATCTTACTTTTTATAAAATGCGTTGTAGGATTAATTTTCAATCTTTCTGTACACCATCTAAAAGTATTATTTGGGGCAGGATAACCTTTTCCGATAAGATTTACCCAAAATGTATCTTCTAATCGTGGAGTAGTTTGTCGAACAAAAATGGGCATACTTTGTTCAGTGGCTGCAATTGTAACCTTTTCAAGTGTACGATTTATAAAATCAACAATATGCGGATTTTCTACCATCGTATCATTACAAATAACATATATTTCTCGATTCCGAATTTCAGCGGGTATTTTTTTAAGTGCGTTCCAGACCAACTGTAAAAGCATGGTTGAGTCTTTTCCACCGCTAAAACCAAGAATCCAAGGACGTTGATTATCTTCAAAAAGATATTGGTCAATGATTTCTTCTTCTATAAATGGGATTAATAAGGACATAAGTAAGGATATGGGATAAAGTTAAAAGGCTAACTTTTATGAATGCTATAATTAATAGATGTGCTTAGAAATTAAAACAATCAACTTTACTGTATATTATCAAGTCGGAAGACCTTTTTTAAACATTTCATATTGTGGTTAATGCTGTGGGATAGTAAAATTAACCTAAAAATTCAGAATTAGTGGGATAGTGAAAAATAATATTAACTTTTTTAAATTATTTTTCACTATCCCACTTACTACCCCAACTAATAAAAAACCCTTCACACATTATGTATGAAGGGTTTTTTGTGAACTGGTAGGGATTCGAACCCCAAACCTCCTCATCCGTAGTGAGGTGCTCTATCCAGTTGAGCTACAAGTCCATGTATTTAATTTATTAATTCCGATAGGATTCGAACCCCAAGCCTTCTCATCAGTAGCGGGAAGCGTATTCTGAGGTGCTCTATCCAGTTGAGCTACAAGTCCAGTACTGTTATTTGATGATACAAAATTACGGTTTTATTTCTAAAATCCCAAAATCAAACCTTAAAAATCGCAAAAAAGGTTTATCGATTTTGCAACTAATTGACTTTTAGAATTTTACGGGAGCATTTTATTGTGGAACTGCAATGATGGTGCCTTCACCAGTTAACCCTTGAATTGTTACTGTCCCCTTTACCTCCAAAATTGTGTCTGTAACTTGAACCACAGTTGCTTGTCCATCAAGTCCTGTGATACCCGTTCCAGAGATTGTCAACTTTGTTTCATCAGTGGATAAAGACCATTTGGCACCTGAAAATGCTTTTCCTGTGTTGTCTGTGCCTGTGATTGTGCCATCTGAATTAAATTTCAGGGCAACTTTATCTAAGTCATAAAGATTGTTGGCAGAAGTGTTACCTCGTTTATAAATTGACACAGAACCTCCAGCGGCTGTAACAGTGTTAACAATCCATGTTTTTGCTGATAAATATTCCTTTTTAGATTTTGCGGGCGTCGCTGTGTCATCTTTTTTGCAGGAAGACACAAAGCCAAATACTAATAAAATTGTAATAATCAATAAATTTTTCATTGAAATATAGTTTTGATAATTATGATGTGTTTACAAAACGAAATTAAAGATTAAATATTTAGGAGAAATATAAATTCATTAAAAATTCCATGATAAATTATTTAATGGCAAAACAAATAAAACATAAGTTTCTTAAAATATTTATAAAAAAATTTCTTAAAGGAGATGGATTTTAAAACCAAATATAATTTGGAAATAATAACTAAAATTTACCTAAACAAATGAAAAAGAGGTAATTAACAAACATTAATAATTGCTAATTCTGACTTATGCAAGGAAAAAAGTGACTTCATGAAACTATATTCGTTATAAGTATGTAATTAGAATAATACAAATTACGAAACCCGATGATGTTAGTGGCGGCTTTCAGATTCGGGGCTAAATACCAACCACTAATAAATTATTACTTAACCAAAATTTTTAATTTCATTAACCACCAAATTAGTTTTTAACCACTAATTTTTGAAAAAATTTCGCCTAATCATTTTTAAAATTCTACTAAACATTAAAACACGATTTAAAATTTTTAATCACAATTTTAAAAAATATTAGCCTAATCAATTTAAAGCGTCCACTATCAATCATAATTCTACTAATAAAATCTTAATCCACTAACACACGGATTATCAACAAACACCAAAATAATCAATTTATGAAAAAACCCTGAGATTAATTTCTCAGGGTTTCTTGTTTTAGTGCAATTTCTGCATCAATAAATCTTTTCTTTTTGAACTTTTACAGTTGCATCCGTAATGTAATCATCGAAGGTCATTAATTTATCTAAATATCCTTTTGGACCAAGTTCTAAAATACGGGTTGCCACCGTTTCTGTGAGTTGATGATCATGGCAAGTAAATAAGGTTGTGCCTGCAAAGTCCACCATTCCATTGTTCAATGCAGTTATTGATTCCAAGTCTAAGTGATTAGTTGGTTCGTCGAAAATTGTCACGTTTGAACCTGACAACATCATTCTTGAAAACATACATCTTTGCTTCTCTCCTCCTGAAATTACGGTACATTTTTTCAAAGCTTCATCGCCCGAAAACAACATTCTACCTAAAAATCCACGAATAAAAGATTCGTCTTTTTCAGTGGAATATTGCCGTAACCAATCCACTAAATTTAAAGACCCATCTTCAAAATAATTAGCATTATCGTTCGGTAAATATGACTGAATGGTAGTTACGCCCCATTTATATTCTCCCGCATCGGCAACTCGCTCTCCCATAAGAATATCAAAAAGAGCTGTAATGGCAATGGAATCTCTTGATAAAACAGCAACTCTATCACTTTTAGATAAAGTAAAAGTTAAATCTTTGAATAAGTATTCTCCGTCTTGATTTTTTGCGGATAGACCTTCCACCGAAAGTAATTGGTCGCCCGCTTCACGTTCAGGTTTGAAGTTGATGAATGGATAACGTCGTGACGATGGTTTAATATCATCCACTTGTAATTTATCCAACATCTTCTGGCGTGAGGTTGCTTGCTTAGATTTGGAAACGTTGGCGGAGAATCTTCTGATAAATTCTTCTAATTCTTTCCGCTTTTCATCCGATTTTTTGTTTTGATCTGAACGCTGACGAGCCGCTAATTGTGAAGATTCATACCAGAATGTATAAGTTCCTCCATAAAGCTGAATCTTGCCATAATCTAAATCAGCGATGTGTGTACAAACATTATCCAAAAAGTGTCTATCGTGAGAAACTACAATGACGGTATTTTTAAAATTTGTCAAGAAATTTTCTAACCAAAGTACTGACTCAATGTCTAAATTGTTGGTAGGTTCATCCAATAAAAGAATGTCGGGGGCTCCAAAAAGGGCTTGTGCCAAAAGAACTTTAACTTTTTCGGAACCTGAAATATCTTTCAACAAGGTATAATGCAAATCTTCTTTGATGCCCAAACCACTTAATAATTGCCCAGCTTCCGACTCGGCTTCCCAACCGTTCATTTCGGCAAATTCTGCTTCAAGGTCGGCAGCACGATTGCCATCTTCTTCTGTGAAATCCTCTTTTAAATAAATGGCATCCTTTTCAACCATTACATCATACATCCGTTTGTTACCCATGATGACGGTTTGCAAAACAGGCACTTCTTCAAATTCAAAGTGATTTTGTTTTAAAAAGGACATTCTTTCACCTGGATTCATCGAAATATGACCAGTCTGAGAATCCAATTCACCTGATAAGATTTTTAAAAATGTGGACTTCCCAGCACCATTCGCCCCGATTAGACCATAACAGTTGCCCTCCACAAATTTGATATTTACATCTTCAAAAAGCACCCGTTTTCCAAAACGGAGCGAAACATTTGATACGTTTAACATTATGTTGTATTTGCTTAAATCTTAATAAAGTGCAAATTTACGAATACTTTATCTATAAAAAAATCCTACAAAAATGTTCTTGCAGGATTTTTTTATAATAGTTTTGAATGTATTATTCAACCACAATTGGAACGCTCACTTTTGTTGTGTCCCAAATAATATTCAAGGCATTATTCTGTGCATCAATCGACAATTTTTCTTGTGATGTTGTTAATTTTTCAATAGGAACAACCACTTGAAGCACATCGGTTTTATCATTTCTTGCAGCTTTTCCATCGGTATTATCTCCCCAAAATGGAATTTCTGAGTTCAAAATTACTGTCCAACTATCCTTTTGAGGAATCGTCCACAAAGAATATTTTCCTGCGGGTAATTTTTTACCATCAATCATCAAATTTTTATCCGTTTCAAAGGTAGTTGGTTCGTTCGCACCAGTACGCCATACTTCGCCATATTTTATAATTCCACCGAAAATTTCTCTGCCTTTTTTAGAAGGAGAACAGTAAAATAAATCAATTTTTGAAGCACCAACTGAATACGTTTGCTTCACCTCGGGACTCGAACTTTTGGTTTTTGATTTGAGAACCTGAAAAGCTACAAACAAAATTAAAGCTAAGACCGCCAAACCAATTAAGATTTTTTTAAGCATGATTAGAAAGTTTAAAATGTTGAATTATTGATTTTTAGTAATAGTAAGTTATTGATTTTTAATGAGATAACAAATTTATAATTCAACCTTAGCATTTAAACCTCTCCAAAGAAAATAATAAAAAGGATTCCAAGAAGTTGGTCGCCAAGCAAGTTTTGAAGCTTTATTATTCCAATCAATTAAAGCCTTAAAAGAAATTTGAAAACTATTTTTTGAGAATTCTTGAAGGATATTTTCATCTGGATTATTAGCAAATAACTTTCGCTCTTCTTCAATAAATTCATTTTGAAGTTTCTGCTGATCCTCAGAAATTATATTTTTTAAATTCGGATAATTTAAGTTACCTAAACGGTGTAATCTTTCAGAAATCCACCATAAAGTCTTACGGTCAAATTTCACGTTTGGAACTTGATTAGTTTCATTTAAAACGCCATTTTCACCAAAGAAAAAAGGTTTATAAATTGACAAACATGGGTTGGAAGTACCTGTAAGCCAGACAGTTACAGGCTTATTTTTCCTAATTTCTACAATCATTGAACCAACGGTATGGCTTGGATTCAATTTGCCCGTAGAGTGCATACATACATCATTAGTATTGGCTTTATGAGGAACAAATTTAGTGTCTGGCAGGTGATGGGATGACAATAATTCAATCGCTGATTTTACAGAAAATCCTTCAATTTTATCGCCTTGCATCGTTGTGTTTTGCCTTACTTTACAGCCACTTGCCCAAGACATTAATGGATGAGAATAGGCTTTCATGAAATTAAAATTTCCCGATTTGTACCAGCCTTTTTCTTTGGCAAAATCAATGGCATTTTCTGAAATTAGGTCGTAGTCTTCTCCTATCGTTAATCCATTTGAAATGCTGCCGTAATGCTTTAAATTTTTAGCAACCCATTCATTTCCAGCAGTTTCCAAAATCCATGCTTCCTCTTTATCGGAAATGATGAATGAATTGTGATAGAAAAAATCACGATTTTGATAACCTCCGCAAGCATCCTGCCCGAAAGATTTTAATAATTCAGTAATACAAATCAGTGCTTCGTTGGCAGATTTTGAACGTTCGAGAGCAAGCCTTAATAAATCCATTCCTGTAAGCCCTTTAATTGTTTTTTGAAATTTTACTTTTGTGAAAACTGCCTCATTTCCAATTGTAACGCCATATTCATTTACGCCCATTTCGGCACCCCACATCCAAAACGGTTTAGAAAGAATTACCTCAAAAGTTTCTTCTACTTGTGGAATATCAATATAGGTGCAACGGAGGGTTTTTTCGTTATGCTTCAATCTTGGGAAACGCACAATTGCCTGAGCCTCATTGGGTTCTCGGTCGGAGTTTTTACCAAAAATTATTGAATCTTTTTTTGTTGCCGAAGGTAATGCTATGAAGGTATCGCACATCTGTAAAGAGGTTTTATGAAGGAATTATGTGCAATTTAAGGTTTTTTTTTCCAGAACTATTTGAAATTCTCAATGTTCAACTATCAATTTTCAAAATTAAAGTTGAAAGATGAAGCTACATAATTACAATTTTACTTGAAAATTGAACATTGATTATTGAAAATTGAGAATTAAATATTTTTATCTTTTCATCTCTCCAGCTCCCCTAAACATTATCGAATTTGGAATTAAACCAAGCAATTTTTTCTCGAAAGTAACGGACGGAATTCCTAACATATCTGAGACTTCATCTCCCATCAAAAACCTCATTTGAGCAGCGGGAAAGGATTTTAATAATGGATTTTCAATAAATTTTTCCATCGTATCCAATAAAGCTTTTGTTAATGATTTACCTTCGTCGGAAGCTCTAAATTGCCTTTTAGCAATTACTTTATCCATCACAAAAGCCTCTCGTAAGTTATTAGGAATCAATGCTTTATCAATTCCCATAATTACCGAAACCACATTCCAAAAATGCAAATAGGCTTCTGAATCTGACTCTTCTGGTTCAGTTCTCATTTTACGCATTCCTCTAATTACAATGTATGAAAATGCTCCATTGGTTCCCGCCATATCTTCTTGATTTACGGGTTTGCCCCAAGATAAATCCCATTTTCCATGATACTCTGTAAAGAACCGAATGGCAGCGTGCATCAATCTGACTTTCAAAATCTTATAAATTGCTTTATCGTTACTCCAATTATTTTCTTGGGTAATTATTTGAATAAATTCGCCCGTTTCTTCCAAGCGTTTTAACGTATCGGTTGAAATTCTTTGCGACATTGCCAAAACTTTTGCACCGTCTGCTCCTGCATAACAATAGGGTAAGGAATAACAAGCCAATATCAACCCAATTTGATTCTGATTTTTGTTAAAAAACTTTATACCTTTTTGCATCAATTTTTTATCAGCAAAATCAGGCAAGACATTATTTTGTTCAATAAATTCGTTAATTTTTTCGTAAGAAGATACTGATTCTGAGCTATTTAACCATGAAAACATTGAACGAACTCCTGTAACGCCTTCGGCTTCATAAAGTTCTAAAATGACTGCATCAGCCAAAGGGTCGCCCATCTGACGGAGTGTATCCATAAGTTCATTCGGGAATTGGCGTGTTTGTTTTATTTGTTTCATATAGGTTTAACTTTTTGTCGTTATTTTATGTTTAACGTCCACAAATCCGACGATAATCACAATACCCACAATTTTCATGGTCTTTGCGTTTTTCAAAAGGTTTTTCAGGGTTCATTAAATCTTGTATGAAAGTCTGTAAATAATGTTCTGATTGATGAATGAAATCATAAATGGTTTCGCCTTCGTGAAAGGCAATATCTTGTTGTAAAAGTCCTTCATCAATGTTTCGGAAAGAATAAATTCCAGCAGTTACCGTGTTTTCAGTTTCTTCTAATTTTCTTCCTCCAATGGTTAAGCCTTTTATAGAAACCATTTGCTTCAAGACCATGTATTTATATAGCCAAAGTTGCCTAAATTTGTCTTTATCTTTATTTCCTAACAAATCTACATCAAGGTCATCTATGCTGATTTTCAGGTCCTTAGCTTCCACTTTTCCCGTTTTATAATCAATAACTCGCACATGATTTCCGCCTATTCTGTCCATGCGGTCAATCCTTCCAGCAATGTTTACGGCGATAGATTTATTATTAACTTTTACATAAAATTCAACTTTTAGGGTTTTCTCAACGTCCAATAACTCAAAAGGAAATATCTCATTTTTAAGTTGATAATTAATAAATTTTTTGACGATGGTTTCACCCACTTGATACAAAATATAATTCATTCCTTCCTCCGCCCGCAAGCCCATATTAGTTTCTTTAAAGGCTTGTTTTAAGTAGGAATCAATATTTGTTAAGACATTTTCTAAGTCATCTTTTTCAACCAATCCCCCATTTTCAACAAACTCCTTATCAATATTTTCAAAGGTTTTATGAATCCAATTGCCAAAAGTATCAACGCCAATTTTTTCCTCCACTTCCTCTGCCTCAGCAATTCCTGCAATTTTACTAAAATAATATTGCAATGAGCATTGTACATACTGATTAAAATGCGATGGATAAATACCTTTTTCCGAAATTGTTTTTTCCATAAATTTCAGAATATCTTCGGTTTTATGAATTTCTAAACGAGTTTCATCGTGCAATTTATTTTCTCCTTCAACAAATTTTACGGTTGGATAAGTTAAGGTAATGTTTGGATTCGATTTTGCCAATTCATGCTCAATTTGCAAGATGAAGCGACTTTTCTCTCCCGCCCCGTATGTATCCGAGGGCAAAACATGGACTAATACAATTTCCTTTGCTCGTTGCAAAAGCCTAAAAAAATGATATGCCATCACTGAATCGGCATGATGATGCGTAGGTAAATTAAATTGTGGGTCAGTCAGGGCATCAAAAGGAATTAAAGTATGTTGACGATTTGTCAAGGGCAATGTTCCCTCATTTACCGACAAAATTATTATCTTTTCAAAATCCAAAGTACGTGTTTCCAACATACCCATAATTTGCAAACTTTCATCGGTTTCTGACTCGAATGGAATTTTAGTTTGTTTGATAAATTCATATAAAAACATCTTGAAACTTCTCATGGCAACCGTATCTTTTCGGTTTTCCAAAATCCCATCCATTCGTTGCAAAATCAAATAAAATTGAAACAGATATTCGGTTTCAATGGCATCTTGATTTTCTTTGTAAACGTCTCTAAGTAGGTCGATTAACTCATAAAAACATTTAATGGAATTCTGTGGATTATTATTCCAATGTTTGAAAAGCACCGCAAACATTGGGTCATTTTCAGAGATTTCAGCGAGTTCTTTTGAGCTTAGAAACACTCGATTTCGGTCAGTGATTTCTTGAAGGGTTTTTCGGATTGGGTTTAGAACTGCTTCCGCATCATCCGTTTGATATTTCATTAACTCCCACCTTCTTAAAAATGGATGGTTTAATACTTTTACTACTTGCCGATGAGAAAATTTTGGAATTTTCACCGTTCCACCCTCTTCCGTTTTGAATTCTACTAAATTTCTTTGTAATTCAAAAATCGAATCAATCAAAGTAAACAACATGGAATTCCTCAGTGAGAGTCCCATCGTAATATTAAAATCTTTCACCGACTCGTCAAGCGAGTTCATTACTGGAACAAGTAAATTTTCATCTCCCAAAACAATGGCAGTTTGGGTATCTCGATGTTCGATGTTCGTTGTTCGATGTTCGAGCATTCCTAATATTTTTCCTTCCTCCCTTTCTCCTTTTTCTTCCGAATTCCATTCACGATAAATATGCCCTGCAACCTTTGCTTGAATGCTGGCATTTGAAACTCCAATGATTTGAATATTTTTTTTACCAGTTAATAATTCATTTGATTCCCAAGTCCATTCATCATTATAAAGCGGAGGAATTCCTTCTATATCTTTCCCATTTTTATAATATCTCAACCAATCTCCTGCTTTCTGAAATTTGTTTTCGAGAAGGTAAGTATCTGTATCCCAGATAGTTTCGGCAAAATCTTTTCGTTTTAGTAGTGTTCTAATTATACGTTCCTCGGCATCTGATAGAGCATTAAAACCCACAAAATAATATTTACTGTGACGGTCTTTTTCGAGTATATGTTTTTCAATATTTTCTGCCAAATCACGGTAAGCCATTCCTCGATACACCAACCCTTTTTCAGATAATCTACTTCTAAGATTTTGGTAAACCGTATGAATATTCTCGAAAAGTTTGAAATAACGGTCGGTTCGGGAAGTTTTCATGTTGTTCCCTTTCTGGGATTCACCCAATTGCATTTGCCAACGTTCCAATGCTTTTGCTTCAGAAATGTAGCTGAATAAGGCTTTGGGGTCCACTAAATATTGGTCAATTTTATCGAAATCGCTCAATAAAGTACTCGCCCACGACATAAATCTTTCAAACACAACGTTTGGATCAATTTCTTTGAAAACATCAAATAACTCGAATAATAACGCTACTTGGTCAATCTGCCGAAGAGCAGTCATTTCCATAATAAAATCCTCTACGGCAAACACATCAGGGGCTAAAAAGGGGACATCCGATAACTTAGCGAGGGCTTGTTTGAAGTATAAAACCCCTCGTCGAGAAGGCAACACAATGCATACTTTTGATAATTGTGCGTGGTTATGTTTTGAATAAATGTGTTCTGCTGAACGTTCAAGAAAAGTTTGCATATTTTTAAATAATCAATGAACTCTGTCGCCTCTAACTTCCAAATTTTTAAGTACATCCGCTTCCATTTCCAACCACTCTGCCCATCTTTTCTTAACGTACGTTGCGGATAGATATTCTTTGGCAAGATCAATAAAATTCATGTAATGTCCAGCTTCTGAAATCATTAATTCATGATAAAATTCTCTAAGACTTACCTCTGATATTTCTTGGGATAAAATTCTAAATCGCTCACAACTTCTGGCTTCAATCATGGCATTCATAAAAAGTCTTTCGCCTAATTGTTCCTCTCGACTGCCTCCACGTTTCATTCCTGCGTATAAATGATGGACATAATCATCTTTTCGAGGGTTGCCAAATTTAATTCCACGAGCATCCATTTCCTTCAAAACCATTCTAAAATGAGTCCATTCTTCGGATACAACTGGCATCAAAACTTCTCGTAATTTTTCTTTTTCAGGAAATTGAATAATCAACGAAATACAGGAAGAAGCGGCTTTCTGTTCACAATAAGCATGATCAATTAGGATTTCGTCGATACTTTTTTCAGCCACGTTCGCCCATCGTGGATCAGTTGGGAGTTTTAAACCTAATATGGTTCTACTGGCGTTATGTCTTTGTTCATTGTTCATTCAAGAATCTTTTACCTAAATTTCGTAATAAAAATAGTGTATCTTCATATTATGAAAAAAATACTTCTTTTCTTTTTACTCATTCTCCATTTTTCAGTTAAAGCACAAGATGCTGATTCTATATTCATTACACCAGCAAATCGTGCTGTTTTGATGCAACAATTGATCCGTTTACCTTGCAAAATAGAACTGAAAGACAAGGTAAAAACTATCTGTGATAAAATTGAAAAATATTTAATTTCCTATAAAAATGACCCCAATTTTGCCGATGATAAATTTGCAAAAGTTGCCAATCTACAAGCCTTAAAATCAGTTAAAATGGGTGGATATGGAATTGGAGCCTTGATTTATGAAAACAAATCTCGAAAAATTCTTTATGCCGCTCATAATGCTCAAATGACAAAATTGAGGTCTGATTTACACGGAGAAATGGCTGTATTAAATGATTTTGAAGATAATCCCAAGAATAAAAAATATCGGAATAAATACGTTTTTAAGGAAGGATTGACCATTTTCAGTTCGGCTGAACCGTGTCCAATGTGTTTTATAAGAATCGCCACGGTTGGAGCAAACACAAAATTTTGTACGGCTGGACCCGATGATGGTATGACTCAACGAGTACAGTGTTTACCGCCTTATTGGAGAGATTTAGCTTCAAAAATTTCTATTAAAAAAGCACAATCTTCGCCTATCATGCAAATGATTGCCCACGTTTTGTTTTATTCATATTTGCTTGATAATCGGCACATTTGAAGTTAATAAAAAGTTAAAAATTTACTTCAATTCATTATTTTAAGTATTTTTCTATGTAACCTATCCTCCCCATATGGTTGCTCTAATCAAACAACAACCAATGAACCCCAAATGCCAAAACCCTTCCCATTCCTGAAAAACCTGGAGAAGCATAATAACCTCCATTAAATAATCCTTGATTAACATGAGCAAATTTTACAAATATTCTCACTCGATTGATGCGTAAATCTGCAAAAACATCTGCTTGAACGTAGCCTTCTATGTTCTGTTTATCCTGTAAATGAAATTGTTGAATCGCAGGCATGTATCCATCGGCGTAAAAACTTGATTTATAATGTAATTCTACGCCTGTTTGAATGTATAGTTTTTTCTTGTAAAGTAAATCAAAGGCAAGTCTGGAATTAACGAAAATCTTTGGGAAACGGATTAAATCTGGTCCTGTACTTTCAGTATAAAAAATTTGATTGGTTGTTGAAAATTTTCCTCTTCGATAGTCGAACCCCAAACCCATTCTTAAAATACCAATGGCTGATGCTTTATTTTGACGCACAAAGGCAAGCGTATCAAAATAAATATAATTGGTAATAACATTAAAATCTACGCTTGGATGAAAAATCAACCCGCCAAATTTCACACTGCCATATCCATAAATATTATTTGTTTGAACCTTATCATTCACGCCTCTTGACCGTGAATAATTTAAAAAAGTAGAATAATCCTCCCATCTTAACCCATTATTGAAATTGGCTCTCTGAATCAATGTTGGCGATGAGGATTGACTTTTATAACCTATATTTAACCATTTACCTTGATATTCAAATTTGAATTGATAATCATTTCCTATAAAGTATTCTGCCTCCGCAAATGCTCTGGTACTATCTCGAAAATATTGGTTCAACCAAATTCCAACCATGTTTTCTGTACTTCCGTACACTTTTGCAGTATCACTGGTATATTTATACAACTGCGTCTCCGAAGGAGAAGTAATTGGAATATCCTTATATTTTAATACAGGAATATTTTGGTAACTATTGAATGGATTTTGATACGTGTAAAAACGTTGTCTGATATGTAAACGATAATTAAAACCTTTATAGAATCCTTTAACGCCTGATTTATGCTCAAAAAGTGTATAACGAGTTTCATTATTTATTGAATCATTTTGTGGACTAATATAATAGTAATTCGGATCAAATTTGGTTGCTTGGGAGAGTTCATCACCAACTCGGCTGTAAATCGGATAATGTCTAAAACTTAAATTTTTATACTCTTTTGGATAAAATCCATTTGTTAAACCAGAGGCAAAACTGTTATCTTTGAATTGCACCTTACGAGTCTGAAAATCAAAGACTTGATATAATTGAAACGCCTTATATCCAGCATATTCATGATAAACGTGAAGGTTATATGATTTGTCTCGGGTGGAAGCATTGGTCAAAAGAGGACGATTACCCGTGAAAGATAACATCTCTTGTAAAGTTCTCGTTTTTTGTACTTCTACCCCATTTTGAGTTACGGCATAATTCTCTTGCACAACCCCACCTTGATCATTCGAATTGTGATCTGAAAGATTAAAATAAGCTAAAACAGAATACTTTTTATTTTTCGTTTGATAATTTGAATGAATCATGAAATCCCAATGATTGATGGCTGCATTATCAGCAATTGCCGACTTATCAATCAATTGTTTGTTTGCAGTTATTCGTTGAACGTTGATGCCAACATTCCAAAGTGAATCAATATTTCTACTTAATTCAAATTGCAATAAATCCTGATCGTTGCCTCCTGGTACGTAAATAATATTTGAAAAAGGAGATTTTGTGTTGAAATAACGAACCTGAGAGGGTTTGAATGAATATAGTGAAAAGGCATCATAGCCCAACATTGTTCCAATTTGTTCGGGTGCTTTATAAAAAACAGGATGGATTGCTGTTCCAATATTCCCTAAATCCTGATAAAGGTTTTTATACCGTTGCACAAAATTATAATTATGCACACCGTCGATAGTTGTGTCTATATTATAAAGTCTTTTACGATTATTAAAAACATCTTCTTCCAAAAAATATTTGGTTGAAGTGGGTCCATAAATCACTTTCGTGGAATCATCAAGACCAATTCTACCATCAGAATTTTGCTTACTTTTATCTTTGGGTGTGGGTTGCGGAAAACCTTGTTGCTGATTTCCCGTCGGAAAACCGCTGCCACCTTGTTGAGGAAGATTCGTAGGAAATTGGGCTTTCAATGAGCCTGAAAACAAAAGTCCAATCGTGGTAAGGATATATATACTTAATTTCACGCAACAAATTTAGGTAAAAAGAGGTACTTAATAATGAATTCTGAATGTTGAATTATGAATTACTACGCCTTCGAGTGCCTCTGTTTTAATTATGAAGGGTATTCTTGTTTATGTTTGAGAGAACCAACTTGTCAAAGTTTGCCTTCATTTCTTCATTTAAAAATTTAATTTCAATTGGCAAATAATATAATTCGATTCCTATTAATAAATCATTATTCAAAAATGGAATAAATTTTACCATATCTTTTTCAGTCATCAAAATAACCGTTCCAGGTTTAATATTTTGATTTTTAATTTTTGCAATATCATTTTCAGTAAAATCATGATGATCTCTGAATATCAGGTGGTTAACTACCTCAAACTGAGTATTTGCATACATTTCAAATTGTTTAGGATTTGCAATACCTGATAATAAAATTGCCTTTTTAAAATCATTATTTCCTAATTCTGAACGACAATTTTGAGGTTTTCCGTACATTATCTTTGTAAAAATTAAAAACGTATTTTCAGTTAAATATGGACGAATTTTTTTTTCAATTTCACCTTGCATTTTATCAGACAAATTCTCGGGACATTTCGTAATTATTATTGCATCCGCTCTTTTTGCCCCATGTCTTCGCTCACGTAAACGCCCCGCAGGAAAAGTAAAGTCTTCATAAATTGGTCTGGAATAATCTATTAGTAGCAAATTTAAAGAAGGTTTTATGGCTCGATGTTGAAAGGCATCATCAAGAATAATTATGTCATTGTTGAATTTTTGTTTTATTATTTCACGAACCGCTTCAACTCTATTTTCACCTACTGCAATGTCAATTATATCATTGAATTTTTGAAAATATTGGTAAGGTTCATCGCCAATAGTTTGAGCATTTGCATCGGAATCAGCTATGATAAATCCTTTGGTTTTTCTTCCATAACCTCTACTTAATGTCGTGAGGCTATATTTATCATTCAATAATCGAATCAGATATTCAACATGAGGGGTTTTTCCAGTGCCGCCAACCGTCAAATTTCCAACATTTATTATCGGAAAATCAAAACGATATTCTTTCCAAAAACCTTTATCATATAAGTAATTACGAACATCAGTAACGATTCCATATAAAATTGAAAAAGGTAAAAGAAAATATTTCATTAAGTTTTAAAATTGATAATTATATTCAAATACTGTTTACTGATAACTGTTCACTGATAACTGATCAACTACCGTTTAATAAAAAAATATGAATTACGTTACAAAATTCAGAAAGAGTTGCGACTTTTTAGTATATTCACACCCCTTTTAAGAAACTTTAACGCCCTTACTTTCAGTAAAAGTTTCCTCCCAATTGCCTAACGCACATAAAATCAGACGATTAATTATTTATTTTAGCTATTATTAATAAAATCATAACCTTGATTTTATATCCCAATACCCCTAACCAAATAGGATTTTTAAAATGAGTCTCAAAGCTGTCTTTACAAAACATACACTGGATTTTAAATTCGAGGCAGGAACGTCTCGGGGCGTACTCACGCATAAAGATAGTTACTTTGTTAAGATTTTTGACCACGAAAACCCTTCTGTCTTTGGTTTAGGAGAATGTTCCCCTTTAAAAGGATTAAGTATTGACGATCGTCCTGATTTTGATTTGCAATTACTAAGTATTTGCGAAAATTTTAATACACTCGATTTAGAAGTTTATCCTTGGAATTTGAATATAATCCTTGACCAAGTACTTGACAAAACTTTCCCATCCATCGTTTTTGCCTTCGAAACTGCCATGCTTGATTTAATGAATGGGGGTAAAAGAGTCGTTTTCAACAATGCTTTTGCCAAAGCCGAACGAACAATTAATATCAATGGTTTGGTGTGGATGGGTAATCGAGATTTTATGCTGAAACAAATTGATGAGAAATTAGAATCTGGATATGATACGATAAAAATGAAGGTTGGGGCAATAGATTTCAAAAAAGAATGTGAAATTTTAGCTTACATCCGTGACCGCTATGATGAAAGTAAAATTACGCTCAGAGTGGATGCCAATGGTGCATTTTCAATTCATGAGGTCTTATCTAAACTTCAAAAATTAGCTGAATTCAAACTTCATTCTATCGAACAACCCATCAAACAAGGTAATGAAGATTTGATGGCAGAACTTTGTCAGAATACACCCGTACCAATTGCTTTGGATGAAGAATTGATTGGTGTTCGTGAATATACCGATAAATATAAATTATTGAAGAAAATCATGCCTCAATATATCATTTTGAAACCTACGCTTGTTGGTGGTTTTCAGCAATGTAGAGAATGGATTGAGAATGCTAACCGCTTGAAAATTGGTTGGTGGATGACATCCGCTTTGGAATCGAACGTTGGATTAAATGCGATTACTCAATTTACTGCCGAATTTAATAATATCATGCCCCAAGGACTTGGAACTGGACAATTATACCACAACAATATCCCATCTCCGCTTGAAATTAGAAATGGGAAAATCTTTCACAATGCTCAAAATCCTTGGAATTTAGGAGTTTTGGAATTTTTGGTTTGAGTTTTTTTTGTTGTATCACAAGATTGCATGCCTTCTAATCTGAATCCAAATACGTGAATCAATTCTATATTACTTTAAAAATTCACAAAATAAAAACCCCTCAAATCTTTGTCTTTAAGTCAGTAGTTTGCAAATTTGCAAAAACAAACCATCGAAAAATCAAATTTCAATGAATATTCAAGCACTTGACAAAGACCTTATTTCTTTATTTGAAAAAAGAGTAGCATTAAGCCAAATGGGCTATGATCATCGTGATTATGATGATGTAGAAGAAGTACTACACGATTTAGAAGATGATTTCAATGAGAAATATGGCAGTTATTTAGAAGGCGTTCTTTCAGATATACATAAAGAATATTGTCCAGAATCTGACGTTTTATTACCAACTGCCTACTTGGCAAAATCTTTCAAAGAAACTGCCGACGGTGGAATTGAAGTAGGAAAAGATGCAGGAGTTTTAGTTGAATTGGAAGCCGACCCAGATGCAAAAGCAAAATTGATTCTATTACCAACGCCAACTCGTATTGTTTTGCAGGTTGGGAAAAAGAAAAATATTGTTTGGGAAGCCGAAGAAATTGATTTTTAAGAAGTTATCAAATAATCAATTTTAAATGCCTCGAACAGACGAATTTTTTTTAAATTATTTGTTTGTTCGTGGCATTATTATATAAAAAAACTTCTGTCGAAATGATCAACAGAAGTCTGAAACATTAACCATTTTATTTATTATTGATTATTTCAAATGTGTAAATGATATTTTATTGAACACCATCGCTTTGCCCTCTAAGAATTGCTTTATCTCCCAGCATTTTTCCAATTTTCAAGCCTCCTTCGCAATCCATTTTGTAATGAATACCTCCGTATAATCTCGATTTAGAAGCCTCGTCAGCTTGTGCTTGAAAAGTAGTTGCACCATCTGGAAACAAATAACTTAGAACCGTTGAAGCAGCCGCTGAAAACGTTGAATGTCCCGAAGTATATGAGGGGAAATTTGGTAATCCTGTTAAGGTTTTAATGCTATTATCAATTTGTGAAGGGCGTGGACAATAATAGAAACTCTTTGTGTACCAACAACTTACGGAAGCATCCATCATGGCGGTATTTAAAAGTGCTAAGTTACGAGCCATTCTGACCTCCGATTGTTTTGCCGCAACAATATACTTTTCTGCGATTTGATTCCAATGTCCAGGTGGTGTTTGAGTACCTGCACCATCAGCCCAATAATGTACAATAGCAATGCGTTCACGAGTTGGATTATCAGTGTAGCTTTTTACTTCCGCCACTTGAGCTTTAAACCCTTCAGAATTAGTTGAAAGTGGAGGAACGGACGTGCTTATATCAGTTAAATTCTTTTTATCCATATTCCACGTCATTACGTTTCCGAACAAAGCTAACATAGGAGGACGGGGAGATGTTTCCATTGATTTCCAAGCAATTTCTCCTCTTTCTTCACAACGTTTTGTAAGACTATCCCACTTGGATTGAGCACCAACAGCATTTGCCATTCCATCGGTTCTAAATCGAGCAAAAACCTTTGCAAAAACTGCTTTACCTAATTTTTCGCCTGCCTCAATATCAGAACGAGTTGAAACTCCAGCCCATAATTTAAACCATTTTTGTTCTTCTTTCTTTTTATACAAAAATAAAGTATCGGCTGACTGTGGAAATAATCTTTTCAAGAACTCATAACTAACTGCCGCCATCACTGCGTCTTCGGAAGGAAAAGAATTTAGTTTCGGAGCCGCCAAAATTACAGGAACAATATTCACATCAACCGCATTTGGCGATTTACGAGCATATTTTGCTTTTAATGCCATTGCGATAACGAGTGCATCGTACTGAGCCACAGACACGTATGAGTAAGCACGAGCCGCATAAGGAGGATTTGAAAAAGGGAAAGCCGTTCCAGTTCCATTCAAATTATTTGGGTCTGCTGAACTTGGAATCGGATAAAACCCTTGTTCATTCTCGGCGGGTGGCAAATTATTCTTCGCCACTAATTCACGCATGATTTGATTCCAACGTAAAACACCGCCACCACTCCAATAACGAATAGCATCACGGCGAGCATCATCTATTTTACTAACTTCGGTTTTAACCTCTTCAATTTCTTGCTTGTATTTGTCCGAAGTTACTGCATCTGGTGTTGTCACAACGGATGCATAATCTGCAAGGGTTGTTGCTGTGTAAGTCTTCCAACTTCCTGCGTTTGCGTCAAGGTTGGTTGGTGAAAGAGCTGGCAGTTCCGTTCCGTCACGATCAAGATATTTCTCACAAGAAGACATCACAGCTACTAAAAGCATTGCTGACAGCGTTAATTTTATATTTTCAGTAATTATCATTTTCATTTTATCTTTTAAAAAATTTAGGATTTTAAATTTCAATTCAAAATCATTAAGTTTCGTAATTTATTTTATGCCTGAAATTTGGGCATTGAAAGTTGCAGATTTAAAATTTAACAATTTTTATTTATGCTCCTCTTTTTTCACTTCCATTCCCCCACTTTTATGATTCATATCTCCTGGACGGCAAATTGGACCGCTTGGTATTCCAGCCGTTTTATTCTTACGAAAATCGATATACTTTGAGATTCCGATTGAATACGTTGTTGACTCTCCCACATTACGCCCCGACAAAATCTTTCCGCCTGTAACCATAATTTGCAAATCTTTCAAAACTGGAACACGGTAGGCAGCAATAAATCCGACTTTATTATAATCAAATTTATCACAAAGTCCAGGCATATCATTCCGACGAATATCAAGTGTTCCCTGAGTGATTTGTTGGTCATAAGTGGCTTCTAATTGCCATCTATATGAATAATGACCAAACTTTCCACCAAAGTTTACGATGTCTGGCATTATCATTTCGCTTGTGAAATAGCCTTTACCTGCATAATACATTTCACGGTCGGCTTTCATATTTGAACGAGCCGTGTAGGTTCCATGAACGGTTAAAGCCAAATTTGCAGGTAAAGTATAATATAAAATTCCTCTCGCAAAACCCGTCTTAGATTGCATTCCAATCGCAAAAGGAAGATAATCAGCCACGTAGTTATTGGTTGGAATTGAACCACCAATTGAACCAATTACTGAAAGATTGTGTGCCTGAATTAAACGATATTTAACTGACATCGTCAAATCTTGAACCCCACTCATTCCCTGAGAAGTACCAGCTGAGGCTTTCGTAGAGATGTATGGCAGTGAGAACATCAAATTGAATCGGTCAGAGATTCCGTAGTTTCCCATTAAAACTACTGATTGGATTGTGAGCGTTCCAAGATTTTTATTTTCTCTGTATAATGCACCTTCCCAGTATTTATTCCAAGAATCATTCATGTAAGTGATTCCTCCACAAAGGTTACCTTTCGCCATAAAAATCCCATCATTCATCATTTGGGCATTAGCTAAAAAAGTGGTGAAAGTAAGAAGAGTCCAAAGACTAAATTTTGTAAATGTTTTCATGTTTATCTTAATAATGTATGTGATTCGATTTTAAAAAGAACTCATAACTAACAATCAGTTACGAATAACTAATCTCTAAAATCTATGTGAATAAGTTGCTGAAATAAAATAATCAGCAAATGCCGCATCGCCTTGTCCGCCATACTTCAAATCTGAGTAGGAACGAGTACGATTTCTTGATGTTGCAATCGGAACATTCAATGCAAAAGTGTTGTGTTTGTTCATGTATGAAACGCCTGGTTCAACAGAAATTATATAGCCTGGGCGACGAAAGCCTTCACTTTTACCCAAAATATCTTCCGAAGGAACACCCTCAATTCTACCACCAAAACTTACTGCAATTCCAGCCTTTGGAATTAGAGCGTAAGCAATTCCTGCACGTGCAGCAAATTGGTCAGAAATTGAATGTTTAACAGTGATTGGGTTTTGAACATTATCGCCCAAGATGTTATTAAAGGTGTTATTTGTGTTTTGAGGATTAAATAAATAAAAGGCATTGTAATAAAATGACGCCTTTGAAAGGATTCGTTGGTAACCTTGAATTTCAACATTCACACCCCAACCGCCATCACCTAATTGAATTGATTGGTCAACGGCTTTGGTTTGTATAAATTCTACTCCTTCTTTTGATAATTTATGGAAATCTCCTTGGACATTTGAATTACCAGTTGGTGCTTTCACACCCAAACCCAAAGAAACATTTCCATTCAAGTGTTTCATTGGCTCGAAAAGCCAATAGTTTGCCCCAACACGAATATCACCCAAACCAGAAGATTTTGTTGAAAAATAGGGCGATGGAGCAGCCAATGTACCATTCCCATAATGTTCGTACTTGGAATCACGAACGTTCATCGCCAATGGAATATTTACAGAAACGCTTAAGCGGTCGGTAACGGAATAAGTTATTCCGATATCTAAACCTTGAGAATAGTTTTTCACTTCTGTATCATTAATTAAACGCTGTTCTTGATATTCAGTACCCACAAAATGACGATGAGAATAAAGACTACGAAAGCCCGAAGAAACTTGCCATTGACCTGGACGCATCATTGAAGTTGCATTTGCACCAGTCCCAGCTGCACAACTCATATGACGAACCGCCACACAACCTTGTGCCAAAACATTTTGAGCTGCCAATGATATTCCAAACATGACAACAATTAACTGTAAAGTTTTATACATATTGAATTGTGTTATTACTAATTAACAAGATTAAACTAATGCTTTGTCTAATTTTTTCCAGAAATCAGGAATTTTACTTATATTGCAGTACAAAGAAAATAAATTTTATAATAATTTCCAACTTTTTGGAAAAATAATACAAAATTCCTGTTTAATGGAAAATAAGTTTGGAGCTAATCTTAAAATTTTAAGAAAAAAGAATAAATTGACTTTGGAAGTTTTAGGTGCGACTTTGGGAGTTAGTAAGAGTGCTTTATCTGATTATGAGAATGGACATACACTTCCGTCGTTGAACGTTTGTGAATCAATTAGTCAGTATTTTGGATCAAATTTGAACGATTTGCAAAATTTCGATTTCTCGGAAATGAGTATTGAAGAAATAAAAGAAAGTGCGTCAAATAGATCTGTTGAAAGAAATAATGAGAACAAAAATGATTACAGTGATCCAATAAAGCAGTTAGAATTTCAAAATAAATTATTGCATCAACAAGTTCAAGGATTGGAAATTCAGTTACAATTAATAAAACAATTAACGGAGAGTAAGATTTCAGAAATCAAGTCATTACAAATTCAGATTAGATTGTTAGAAGAGAAATTAAGTTAATTACAAAGTCGATGATTCATTCAAATTTTGCCCTTTCCTGTTTTCTTCACTTGCTTTTCTAATATCGGCAACAAATTTTTGGGTATTTTCAAAGGGTTCGTCAGAGCCTGAAAGTTTCTTTACTAAATTCAATAAATACGTTTGAGTTTGTTGAATAACATCCAACGTAACCTGATTTTGAGCAATTTGCTTTTGATTTCGAACAATATTCATTTGATTATTAACGATAATTTCTTGGTTGCGAATAATAGTTGATTGATTCTGAATTACCATCTCGTGATTGTCAGCATTTTGTTGCTGATTTTTAATCATAATATCATAATTATCCACAATTCGTCCTTGAATACTTTTCAAAAAGTCTTGTTCATCCACTAATTTTTGTAATACTTCATCAAAATTTTTCATTGCCTAATTTTATAATCTGTTTTATTCTTAAATTTGTGATAGACCCTTACCAAGTAGTAAATTAACGCAAAAACTTTATGCAATCCAATAAAATCCAGAAAACGAGAATTCCTTGGATATACTTAATTTTTCTAACGGTTGTATTGTGCGGATGGACTTGGTATATGTTTGAACACAATAGTTTTGAAATATATACTCGTCAATGGGCAACCGTAGTAACCATGATTTTTGGTTCATTTATCGCAGGAGCCAGCCCAGAAGGAAGTGCCGCCGTTGCTTATCCCATCTTTACATTAATACTTAAAATCGCCCCAGCCGTTGCTCGAAATTTTGCCTTCGCCATTCAAAGTATTGGGATGACCTCCGCCAGTTTATTAATCATCGGAATGGGTTTGAAAGTAGATTGGAATTATATTATTTTCGTCACAATTGGAGGTGTATTTGGCTTATTTTTAGGAACCTACTACGTTGTTCCATACATTTCTCCTGTACAAGCTAAGCTATTTTTTGTATCACTTTATCTAAGTTTTGGGATTGCTCTATGGCTACAAAATCGTCGTCCACAACGAGAAGTATTTGAAAAAATAGAAAGTTTCCAGAATTCTGATAAAGTACGATTGATTGCTTTCGGATTGGTTGGAGGGATAATTTCGTCTATTTTTGGAACGGGAATCAATATTTTTACTTTCTGTTTAATGACGATTTACTACAGAGTTTCTGAGAAAGTTGCCACACCTTCGTCCGTAATTATCATGACGGCTGAGACAATTTTAGGACTATTTATTCATACACAATTAAAGAAAGACTTTCAACCCGAGGCTTTTGAGATTTGGTTAGCTTGCGTACCTTTTGTGGCTGTGTTTGCTCCGTTGGGAGCTTTTGTAATTAGCAAAATGGCTCGAAAAGGAATTGCAACGATACTCTATTTCATTTTAATTATTCAATTTTTTGGGGCTATGATTGTTATTAAACCTACTTTATTTCAATTTTCATTGTGTATGTTAGTTTTAGCTTCAGGAATTGGATTGTTTAGTTATTTGGCAAAAGTTCGGAAAGTATAATTTCGCTTTACAGATACCACCACGATTGCAAATCTTCCCAATTCAAGTTTAAATAAACATTCAACTGAACTAAATTTAGATTACGTAACTCCAATTTTCTATTCCTTATTAAGGTTTGGTAACAATAGCCTAATTCAACTCTTGCCTTACCCAAATTATATCCTCCTGCGAGATGCAACCAGTTTTCAGAGCAATTAGATGTTTCAAAAACGCCATTTTTTGAACTTACTGGACCATTAGTTGCACCTTCCAAATACCAAAATGCTTCATTAGAAGCGGATAAATAAAAGCCTTTTTTTGTCTCTTTGGGATTAAAAAGTTGGAGCGTAACAAAGGTTTGATACCTCAAAATGGAAGCATCATCGAGTACGTTTGTTTTCGTGTTCAAAGGCATTCTGTACTCGTAACGAAAACGATGGTTTACAACAAATTTTCCAATAGTATGCAGATAAGCAACTTGTCCCAAAAACCGATTTTCTGTTTGCTTTAAGCCAAAGATATTATGACTTCCATATCCGTAGCCCAATCCAGCGTTCAAGTGTTTATTGAATTTTTGAATTAACATCAATTGAGCGACTAAATGAGCCTGTGTACCGATAAACTCCTTATTATCAACGTTTTCAGTTAATAATGAAACGGATGAGACACTCAAATTATACCCAAGATTTTTATAAATACTTCCCGTTTGGTAGTAGTTTGGATTAAAACCTTCGAGATTTAGATTTTGAGCAATTGATTGAAATGAGGTAAGAAAAATTATTCCACATAAGAGTATCTTCATAAAAGTTATTGAAATAAAGTGGTAACAAAAAAAGATAGCCAATTGCTTGACTATCTTATATTTCGCAAATAATATGCCGATATTTTTAAATCCAATTAATTCCTTTTTTCAATAAATTTAAAGTCTTCTCTTCTTCTGAATCTTTTAAGGCTTCGTAATTATAAACCCAATTCGCCACAGGAGGCATCGACATTAAAATTGACTCCGTTCTTCCATTGGTTTCAAGCCCGAATTTTGTTCCTCTATCGTGTACTAAATTAAACTCAACGTATCGTCCACGACGAAGCATTTGAAACGTTTTCTCATTTTCTGAATAAGGTAAATCCCTATTTTTTTTCATAAAATACGTATAAATCGGAGCAAAAGATTCTCCAATTTCTTTCACAAAATCAAATAACTGTTCTTTATTTCGAGTTTCATCCGTTTTCTGATAATCAAAAAATATTCCCCCAATTCCACGGGTTTCGTTACGATGCGTATTGAAAAAATAATCATCCGCCCAAGTTTTAAATTTTGGATAATATTCCTCATTGTGCTTATCACACGCATTTTTCAAGGTTTTATGAAACCAAATTGCATCCTCTTCAACTACATAATGTGGCGTTAAATCAATACCACCACCAAACCAAAAACTTCCGTTAGACATCTCAAAATATCTAATATTCATGTGTATAATAGGCATTCTTGGACTTTCTGGATGCAAAACAATCGAAACGCCCGTTGCAAAAAAATCTACTTTTTCAGTAAGCCCCATTGAAGCCAACATTTTTTCGTGTAAATCTCCCCAAACCGCCGAAAACATTACGCCTCCTTTTTCAATAATTTTCCCGTTTTGTATAACTCTACTTCTTCCACCGCCTCCGCCTTCACGTTGCCAATAATCTTCATAGAATTTTCCAGATCCATCGGCTTTTTCCAAGGATTTGCAAATGCTATCTTGTAATTCTTGGAAGTAAGTGGATATGTATTCTTTGGTCATGTTTTTAAATATTTTGCAACCACATCGGAAAACAGTTAATACAATAAAAAGAGTAAGGCATCATTATTTTATCGTTGAATCAGGTTTTGCGTCCGCTGGTCGAATCGGAGGCAAAACAATGGAATCAGGACGAACGTAAGTGCTGTCATAATAAAGTGTATCAGCTCTTGGAATATAAGCAGAGGTACATGTAAATTCCTTATTAATTCGCTTCGGATCAAGTTTTTCAAACGGAACGGGATGATATGCTTCTAAACTCGGGTCATTCACAATCTTGGTCATGTATCGTCCAAAAAGAGGTAAGGCAGATTTTGCTCCTTCGCCATATTGACCACTTCGGAAATGAATCGAACGGTCATCACCTCCAACCCAAGTTCCCGTAACTAAATTACTTGTCAAACCCATATACCAACCATCTGAATGATTTGAAGTTGTTCCTGTTTTTCCTGCAAATCTTGATTTATAGCGATCTTTTCCTCCAAATAAGTCTTTAAATGACCATAAATTCTGCGAAGTCCCGCCTTGTTCTTCCAAACCACCCTCCAACATATATCGCATCAATTGAGCAGATTCTTTTCTGATTGCCGTGCGACGTTGAGGCTCAAAAGTGAAAATTATATTCCCATTTCTATCCTGAATTTCAACCACCAACATCGGCTCGGTGAAAACGCCTTCATTTAAAAAACAACCGTAAGCACCCACCATTTCTAAAAGTGTAACATCATTTGAACCTAATCCAATGGATGCCACAGGAGCAATTGGGCTTTTGATTCCCATTTGTTTTGCATACCAAGCAACCGTGTCAGGACCAACTTCATCCGTTAATCTGGCAGCACATGAATTAATTGAACGTGCCATTGCTCTTCGTAAAGACATGGTTGCATAACTGAATCGACCATCCGCATTTTGTGGTCGCCATATCTTTTTCTCGCCATTTTCTTCATATTCTTTTTCAAAAGGAGCATCCTTAATTTGAGAACATGGCGACATATCCTTAGGTCCATCAATGGCGGCTGTATAAACAAAAGGTTTAAAAGTTGACCCAGGTTGCCGACGCCCTTGGCTGACGTGGTCATATTTGAAATACTGAAAATCAAGTCCCCCAACCCATGATTTAATATGTCCCGTGAATGGATCCATTGACATCATACCAGCTTGCAAGAAACGTTTATAGTAAACAATTGAGTCGTAAGCACTCATCGTTTTTTGTTCTTCACCCGCTCCATTACGTGAATAAACCCACATTTTTCGCTTCACATTTTTCATGTAATGCCAAATAGAATCTGAATTATTCTGGTATTTCTTAGCCAAAAATCTATAATACCCTGTCCTTTTCGCCACTGTATCCACAAATCCAGGAATTTCAACGCCCTTTTCATCCGCCCACGGATTTTTGCCCGACCATTGATTATCAAAACTTTTCTGTAAAAGCTTCATTCCATCTTGCACAGAAGTTTCTGCATAGGCTTGCATACGAGAATCAATGGTAGTTTTAATTATCAGACCATCACGATATAAATCCAAATCTACATCACTGGAATCTGCCCATTTTTCCAAAGCTCGGGCAACGGCAGTTTTAAAATAATTACTCGTGCCGTCGTAAGGCGTTTCTTCGTTTACTTTTAAAACGATTGGCAATTTTATCAGTGATTCATATTCATTCTTTTTTAAATAATTATACTTCAACATTCTTGACAAAACCGTATTCCGTCTTGCAAGAGATTTTCCGTAATTTCTTCTTGGATTATACGTATTTGTCGCTTTTTGCATACCCACCAAAACCGCTGCTTCTTGCACATTTAAACTATCAGGAGAAGTATTAAAATAAGTCTTTGCCGCCACTTTTATTCCGTAAGAATTACTGCCAAAATCAACCGTATTCAAATACCACAGAATGATTTCTTCCTTTGTATAATAACGTTCTAATTTAACGGCGGTAAGCCACTCTTTCGTCTTGATTACCAGCGTTTTAACTCCTGGAATATAAGCCAATAATCCTTTTTTTTCAATTCCTTCTTTCTTGCGAGTCTTAAATAAATTTT
Organism: Arcicella sp.; assembly: GCA_025354645.1. GTDB lineage: Bacteria > Bacteroidota > Bacteroidia > Cytophagales > Spirosomataceae > Arcicella. The sequence continues at coordinate 36,234 of JANXML010000158.1, forward strand.
TCGCTAATTGTTGTGTAATTGTGCTACCTCCCCCACGCTCACTTGCACCAGTAACAACACCAAATGCAACACCAAATAATGCCCTAAAATCAATGCCAGAATGTTGATAGAAACGTGAATCTTCGGTTGCAACTAAGGCTTTTACTAAATAAGGAGAAAGTTCATCATAATTTTTAACGGGCGTTCTATTTTCCAAGAAATATTTTCCCATTAAAACGCCATCAGCAGAATAGATTTCAGAAGATTGTGATAATTTAGGATTTTGAAGTTCCCCAACGGATGGCATTTCACCCGTGAGGTATAAGAAGTTTGTGTTAATACAAAATAGATAGAAAAAACCTGCAAAAACTGTCCAGCCAAAAATTTTCCAATATTTTTTAATTCGATTAAAATAGGTAGAATCCTTATCAATTCGCTGAACTACGGCATTTTTTACCTTACCTTTTGTATCCCAATAAGTGTCTTTTGCAACGTCAAGTTTTTTATACAAAGTGGCTACTTTCTCTTCTCCAAAGATTTTTACCAGCAAAATATCTAACTGAAACCAAATCCAATGTAAAGCATTTGAAATAGTAATTTTGAGGTTAATCCAAAGATTTTGAATGAGTTGCTTTATTTTGTCCATATTAAGCTTATTTGTGTATCTAAAATAATGGACAATTTACGAATAAAGTTTAAGAAGTTTAAGAAGTTGAAGAGTTATAAAGTTAGAGAGTTACAAGTCTTCATCTTTTAACCCTACGACTCTTTAACTTTTTAACCCTATAACTTTTCAACTTTAATACCTCATTTCTTAACAAAACTCAGCGAAGCCGAATTCATGCAGAAACGTTTTCCAGTTGGCTTTGGACCATCATCAAAAACGTGACCCAAGTGGGCTCCACAACGATTACACAACACCTCATCACGTGACATTCCCAGAGAATTATCACTTGAAATTAAAATGTTTTCTTTCTTTACAGGAGCGTAAAATGAAGGCCAACCCGTTCCAGATTCAAATTTCGTATCGGAACTAAACAATTCTTGCTTACAACAAACACAATCGTATTTTCCTTTTTGGTGATTATCCCACGTATCACCTGTGTAAGGACGTTCGGTACCTTTCTGACGAGTAACGGTGTATTGTTCAGGTGTTAATTGCTTTTTCCACTCCATTTCCGTTTTCACTACCTCAAATTTTTTGGGCTTATCTTGTTGAGTATAACTACTACAAGCGAAAATAATAACTGCAATAAATAAAATTACTCCTAAATTTTTCATGTTGATATTTGTGTTTTTAAATTAAAAATAAAAAAATTCCAAAATTGGTGAAATACCCTAAATCTCTTTCCTAATACTATATACGAAATAATGGAAGAAAAAGTTTTTACAAATTTATCTACTTGATAATCAGCCATTGGTAAGCAAAATGACCAATTTTATAAAAAATATTTTCCTTTTAGATTTGTATGGAAAGAAAGAAAGACCTAATTTTGCATCATCAAACAAAGAGAGCTGGCAGAGTGGTCGATTGCGGCAGTCTTGAAAACTGTTGACTGTAACAGGTCCTGGGGTTCGAATCCCTAGCTCTCTACTGACAATTGAAAAGAATTACCTAATAGGTGATTCTTTCTTTTTGTTTTAAATAATTAGTTAAAATAGCTTCTCTTCAATTTTCCAATCATCCCTTTAACTTCTTTAAAGTTTTTTTTCACGATGTAAATAATTTATTTTTTAGAAATAGTTTTTAAACTACAACTTAAAAAATATTTTATCACCATATAACACAGAAAAATAATAAAATATTTATATAATCCGTTATTTTTAGTAGTTTAGTAAATAAATTTGAATTGATATTTTTTAAGAATTGAAAATGGTATGAATGCTTAATTCAACATTATTTCATCTCAATTTGAATTGAAAAACAAATAATCATTATTATAAGAATCAGTAAAAACCCACTATTTTTATCATGTTACAGCACAAAGCCCTTCAATGGACTCCAGAAAAAGCTAATGACTGGTATGTTAAACAACCGCTGTTAGTTGGAGCCAACTTCGTTCCAAGCACTGCCATCAATGAACTCGAAATGTGGCAAGCCGAAACTTTTGACCCTCTTACAATCGATCGAGAATTAGGTTGGGCAAAGGTCTTGGGCATGAACATTATGCGTGTCTTCCTTCATAACATTCCTTACGAAAACGACAAGGAAGGATTTATTGACAGAATTAATCAATTCTTAACGATTGCCGACAAATATCAAATCAAAATTATGCTTGTTTTGTTTGATTCTTGCTGGAATGATGACCCAAAACCAGGTAAACAAATGCCTCCGAAAGCAGGTGTTCATAACTCGGGTTGGGCGAGATGTCCTGGTTCTAAAATGCTTTTTGATGCCCGTACTTGGGATAAATTAGAGGATTATACCAAGGGAATTATAGGCACTTTTGCTCATGACGAAAGAGTGATTATTTGGGATATATTCAATGAACCTTCTAATTCGGGATATATGGATGCGGTAATGCCTCTTTTGAAAAAATCTTTTGAATGGGCAAAAGAAGTTCATCCTTCTCAACCAATCACATCTGGATGGTGGCACGATCATGAAGTAAGTAATGAATTTATGCTTTCATATTCTGACATTATCACTTTCCATAATTATTGTACATCTGAAAACTTGGAAAGTTGTATTAAAAATTTTCAAGAACGGTATAAACGCCCTGTAATTTGTACAGAATATATGGCTCGGAAGCACCAAAGCACGTTCGAGGCTTGTTTACCAGTTTTTGAAAAATACAAGGTTGGAGCCATCAATTGGGGACTCGTTCAAGGAAAAACAAATACTATTTATGCTTGGGATGAACCAATTTCAAATGGAGAAGAACCTAAATTATGGTTTCATGATATTTTTAGACCAGACGGTTCTGTTTACAAACAAAGCGAGATTGATGCCATTAAGATGGTAACGAGAAGTAACTAATTTTAAAATAATTTAATTAATCCGCAGCTACTTAGAATAGCTGCGGATTTTTAATTTGTAGTGATTTTTGCTTGTAAAATGGCTTATTTGAAGTAATTTTATTTAAAATTAAATCCTTTAAAACTATGTGGAAAGAAGAAAACAATAAATTGAAAAGAACCTTTGAATTTAAAGATTTTTCAGAGGCTTTTGCCTTTATGACAAGGGTAGCGTTGATAGCAGAAAAGCAAAATCATCACCCTTGGTGGTCAAATGTTTATAACAAAATTGAAATGGAACTCAACACCCATGATGCTGGTGATGTTGTTACAGAAAAAGATTGGAAATTAGCGAAAGCAATTGATAAATTAATTTAATGAAATTATACCTCGTGCCAACCCCCATTGGCAATCTTGATGATATTACTTTGCGAGCTATAAAAGTATTGCAATCTGTTGATGCCATTTTGGCAGAAGATACTCGCAATTCGGGCGTTTTGATGAAACATTTAGGCATTCAAAAGCCTCTCTACGCTCACCATGCTCACAATGAACATCATGGAACGATGGGAATTATCAAATTGTTGAAAGAGGGAAAAACCTTAGCATTGGTTTCAGATGCTGGTACACCCGCTATCTCGGACCCAGGTTTTTTGTTGGTTAGAGAATGTTTAAAACAAGGTATTGAAATTGAATGCTTGCCTGGTGCAACCGCCTTCGTGCCTGCCTTAGTTAATTCTGGACTACCGTCTAATCGTTTCACTTTTGAAGGTTTTCTACCACACAAAAAAGGGAGACAAACGCATTTAAAAAGTTTAGTTGAAGAAGAACGAACGATGATTTTTTATGAATCTCCCCACCGATTGCTCAAAACCCTTGAACAATTTGGCGAATATTTAGGAACCGATCGACAAATTTGCGTTTCTCGTGAACTTACAAAGATTTTTGAGGAAAATAGAAGAGGAAGTGTTCTGGAAATATTGACCCATTATCAGCAAAATCCCAATACAATAAAAGGAGAAATTGTAATTATTGTTGCAGGTAAAGCGTGAAATCATTATTTTAGAGTTGCAATGGCAATAATCCATTATTAATTTATGAAAAATCTCCATTTAATTTCAAGAATTTTTTATGTATGCCTTTTTTTGTATTTGGCAAACTCTCCTATTGTTGCCCAAAAACTTTCTGGAAGTACAAAAGTAAGCCTTATTACTATTGCCCCAGGAAATGAACTCAACGATTCTTTTGGCCATACCCTTTTATGGATTTATGACCCTGCTAATAGAGTAGATAAAGCCTATAATTTCGGAGGATATGACTACGATACAAAAGATTTTTATTGGAAATTTGTTAAAGGTCAATTGCCTTATGAGATGTCATATGCTTCATTGGATGCTTATAAAGAATACTATCAAAAGAATAACAGAAAAATGACCGAGCAAATTATGAGCTTGGCAATGGGACAAAAACAATTATTATTCGATAATTTAGAAAAAACATATAATAATCCAAAAACAAGAAATTATATGTATAAATTTTATACCGATAATTGTTCAACTCGCATTCGAGATGCTTTGATGGAGGCTTGTTCAGATAGTATGCACTTGCAGAATATCCCTGGTATGAATGATAGTACTTACCGTCAATGGATGAACAAATGTTTATTAAGAAAACATCATTATTGGGCTGCTGTGGGCATGAATGCGGGTTTAGGCACACCCGCTGACGAGCGAGTATTACAAATTAATGCTTGTTATATTCCAGAGAATTTGATGAAGAGTATGGCTTCTGCAAGACGAATGGCTGCACAACATCATCTCTATTATTTCGTGAAGAGTACAAAGGAATTATTTCCAACCAAAGAAATTGATGATGAACCTTCATTCTTTTTAACGCCCCGTTTTTGGTTTTTTTTACTTCTGATTTTTACCTTTTATAGAACTTTTAGACATTGGAAAAAACGCCAAAAAGGATATTTATTCGATAAAATATTATTCGGTTTTGTCGGGTTATTGGGATGGGTATTATTATTCTTGTGGTTTGGCACTGATCATGGCGTAACTAACAATAATATGAATTTGCTCTGGGCTTTTCCATTTCATTTACCCATAATTTTTTGGCTTTCGCAGGAAAAAGCCGCCAGAGATTATTGGTACGGCTATTATTTTATCTTAATTGGGCTAATGATTATCATGGGACTAATCTTTGTTGTTCAATATTCCTACGACACAGTTCCGTTGGTTTTAACTTTATTTGTAAGAGCATTATACCATGCAGCCTTTGAACGTGAACATCGTATGACAAATACCAAATTTCGTAAAATTATTAAAGGAAGACATTTGGAAGTAATCCATTTGGAACATGAACAAAGCATGGAAGACGGAACAGAATAAAAATAAGGGTGAGATAATTAATTTATTTCACCCTTATTTTTTTACATTTTTAACATCAGATAATAATAGTTATTGCCATTAAATTGAAAATCTTTAACAATTTTCCAACCTAATTTTTCTACATGAGCTTTTCTTGAACGTTCATTTATTTTGTTGATAAAAGTTACACTAATTGGAAATTTATTGACCATATTAATTCTCATAAACTCAAAAAGCAAATTAATCAATCCTGAACCTCTAAATTCCAAATCAATACAAATTGGACCGTATTGAAAGCTATTCTCAAACGTAACTTCTTGATTTTCAAAGTTAATAGGCAACATTTTACCCATCTCTTCAATTATTTTCCATTGCGAAAAATAAGCCCAAGTTCCTGCAAAAGCATATCCAATCACTTTTTCTCGGATTTTTGCTACAAATAATCCCTCTGTTTTAATAATTTCTTTAAGTTGTTCAATAGTAAATGGCGTTGTTACGAAACCATCTTTTCTTTGCTCTTCCGAAAGATTTGAAACAAGATATTTTGCTTGTAATTCAAGGAAACTTTCAATATCATCAACAAATGCAATTTGCATTTTTATATCGTTCATTTTATTTTTCTTAAAAAAAGCCTTGTTTATAAATCAAGGCTTCAACTAATTTTATTCAAGTTTTTTAAAGCTCCCCAACCATTTCCTCAGGTTTTACCCAAGCATCAAATTCGTCGGCCGTTACGTAACCCAAAGCAATTGCCGTTTCTTTCAACGTAGAACCATTTTTGTGGGCAGTTTGAGCAATTTCGGCTGATTTATAGTAACCAATTTTAGTATTTAAAGCTGTTACTAACATCAAAGAATTATTGACGTGCTTTTTAATATTTTCGTGCAATGGCTGAATTCCCAAGGCACATTTATCATTAAAAGCCACACACACATCGCCAATCAAACGGGCTGAATGCAAGAAATTAAAAATCATAACGGGCTTAAATACATTTAACTCAAAATGTCCCATCGAACCGCCAATCCCAATCGTAACGTCATTTCCCATTACTTGTGCCGATACCATCGTCATTGCCTCACATTGCGTTGGATTCACTTTTCCTGGCATAATTGACGACCCTGGCTCATTATCGGGAATATGAATTTCACCAATCCCTGAACGTGGACCCGAAGACAACATACGAATATCATTGCCAATTTTCATCAAACTCACCGCAACAGTTTTTAAGGCTCCGTGGGTTTCAACAATCGCATCGTGAGCCGCCAAAGCCTCAAATTTATTTTCTGCGGTGATAAAAGGTAAACCCGTTAATTCAGCAATATGCCTTGCCACGTTCTCAGAATATCCTTTTGGTGTATTTATTCCCGTTCCAACTGCCGTGCCACCCAATGCCAATTCAGACAAATGAGATAAAGTATTATTGATGGCTCGAAGACCGTGATCCAATTGGGAGACATAACCAGAGAATTCTTGTCCGAGCGTCAAAGGTGTTGCATCCATAAAATGCGTTCGACCAATTTTTACCACATTTTTGAATTCCTTTGCTTTGGCATCCAATGTATTTCTCAATTTTGTAATTCCAGGAATGGTCACTTCCATCAAAATTTTATACGCCGCAATGTGCATTGCCGTTGGAAAAGTATCATTGGAAGATTGAGATTTATTAACATCATCATTCGGATGTACATATTTTGTTTCATCCATCAAATTTCCACCATTGATAACGTGGGCTCTATACGCAACAACTTCATTACAGTTCATGTTCGACTGTGTTCCCGAACCTGTTTGCCAAACGACTAACGGGAATTGGTCATCTAATTTTCCTTCTAAGATTTCATCACAAACTTGTCCAATAAGATTTTTTTTATCTTCTGGTAAAATTCCTGCCTCAAAATTGGTATTTGCCGCTGCCTTTTTTAAGTAAGCAAACGCACGAATGATTTCCTTTGGCATTTTATTAATGTCCTGTGCAATCGGAAAATTCATGATTGAGCGTTGCGTTTGGGCTCCCCAATACACATTGGCAGGCACTTCCACCTTACCCATCGTATCTTTTTCTATTCTGTATTCCATGTTTTGTTAAATTTTTTAATTGATACAAAGGTAAAGATGAAAGAGATTTCCGAGTAATTTTACTTAAAATAAAGTTCTGAAATTTATTGAAGATTAAAGGGGGAGGAATTTAGAAAGTATTGAAATACATGAAAACAAAAAAGAGTACAAACCATAAAGTTCGTACCCTTTCAATTCAACCTTTCAAAACACAATTTTCATTATGCAAAACTTACGTTTTTACAATGAAAAAATAATTGTACTCTTTATAAATTATCAACTATAAAAATGGTTAATGATTAGGATACAAATTTATGCAAACTTTTTTGTATTTTATAAATTATTTTGCAAATATTTGCAAAATAATTTATTCATATTCATAGAAAAAATTGTACGCTATTTAAAATTTCTAAAATGTTAAAAGAAGAAAGGCAACAGGTTATATTAGAAAAATTAGGCACTGATAAAAAAGTGACCCTCGTAGATTTAGGTCAAATTTTGAATGTTTCTTATGACAGCGTGCGTAGAGACGTGATTGAATTGGAAGACAGAGGGCTTTTGAAGAAGGTTCATGGTGGTGCGATTGCCCATTCTTATCTTGCTATGAAGTCGAGTAAAGGTTTGGGTGTTGTTAATACTGAGTTTGTAACGATTGCAAAAAAAGCTTTGAAATTAGTTGAAAACAACAAAATAATTTTGATGGATGGCGGTACTACAAATTTTTATATTGCCGAACAACTACCTAAAAATCTGGAAGTTACAGTAGTTACTAATAATCCCCATTTAGCTACTGTTTTATCAGAACACCCCAAAATTGAAATAATTTTATTGGGTGGTTCCTTCTATAAAAGATACCAAATCACCTTAGGAAGCAAGACAATCCAAGATTTAGAAAACATCCAAGCTGACCTTTATTTTATGGGAACAAACAGCATCAGTATTGAATCTGGATTAGCGATTAGACATTATGAGGAATCTATCTTAAAACAAAAAATGATGAGTATTTCAAGAAAAACGATTGTTTGTGCTTTGGAAGAAAAAATTAACCGAGAAGAAAACTACAAAGTTTGCAATTTTACTGATTTAGATTGTTTAATCACCAGTTTGAATTCATCCGATGATCAATTATCTGGATTTTGGAATAAAGGAGTTGACATTTTATAAAACTTGCAAAAATTTGCATAAAAAAAGAGCGTAAATTAGTTTACGCTCTTTTCGTTTTTATGGTTTTGTTTCTTTTATAACATTAATAAAATACTTGCTAATAATAATCCAGTTCCTAAAACAAAAAATACCGATGGCTTTATACCTGGAATATTTCTTTCTCCCAAGGCAGATTCATAAGGGTTTTCTGGATTATATCGTACTTGCATTTTTTGTCCCACCTTGCTCAAAATGGACATCCCTTTGTCTGCTTCAATTTTGAATTGTCTTTCATTAACGATGAATGAAACTACTGGGAAGAAAATTGGATGTTGTCCACGACGGTCGCTTCTGTCATAACGCTTGCTCACTTCCACAATTTCTCCCTGCGTAAGTTGAGAATGTTGAAGCCACGCTTTACGTTTTTGACTAAGAAAAATTCCTAATAAAATTAAAGCTGTTGAGACTACTGCAAAACCAGCCATAACCATTGGAGGTACGCCAGTGAAAGCACCATGTCTTCCCGAAATTAAAAATATTGAATTTAATATGTTTAACATTTTATTTAAAGCTATTGCTAATTACGTTCTAAAAACTTGAAGGATTGAATCATTAATACGTAAAAATCGTGCAAAAGTTATTAATAGTCAAGTAGTTGTACCTGAAGTGCCAAGTTGTTGAAAGTTGAGAAATGAAGTGTTTTTTTATAAATTTTCTACTTTTTATTAAATAAATTTAAAATATTAAAGTCATTTTTTGGCTATTTACACTTTTTGAAGATTGAAGACATTATTTACAAACTTGCTTGTCCAAAAAAAGTATTTTCAAAAATATCAAAAACATTATATAGCATTATTTTAATAAAAAGTTTAATTTTAATACTATTTTAACTTTAAAAATTATTTTATCAATAAATCAGGTTCAATAATTAGTTTCTACGTGGGTTTTTAATAGGTATTTGCATAAAAGAGGTCAAAAAAATGGGTAGTTTCTCTAAAAATATTTTTTTTAGAGAAACTACCCATTTTAATATCATTGGACAAAATTTGTAATTACAACCAATCTTTTCTCTTAAAATAAATTAACATTCCTAATACCAGAATAATCATAAAACCCCAGACATAATAATAACCGTTGTGCCAGTGAAGTTCAGGAATATTATCAAAATTCATTCCGTATATGCCTGCAATAAAAGTTAAAGGCATGAAAATTACCGAAATAACTGTCAGTACTTTCATTACATTATTCATCCGATTGCCCGCTTGGGAGAGGTATAAATCCATCAAAGAAGCCACCAATTCTCGGTATGAATCAATGGTTTCAATTACTTGTGAAACGTGATCATGAACATCTCGTAGATACAAAACTGTATTGGCAGTGATAAGTGGTGCATCCTCACGAATTAAATTTGAGAGCATTTCTCGGAGTGGAAAAATTACTTTTCGCATTAACATTAACTCTCGTTTCATCGAATATATTTCAGTCATCGATTTTTGCCTTGTTGTTTTAATGATTGTATCTTCAAGGCGTTCAATATTTTCAGAAATTTGTTCCAAGACGGTGAAATAATTATCAACCACTAAATCCATCAAAGAGTAGAGGAGATAATCGGCTCCATTTTTTCGGGTCTTACCTGCGGATGTTTTCAATCTTGTGGTAATAGCTTCAAAAATATCCCTCGAACGTTCTTCTTGAAAAGAAATCAAATAGTTTTTTCCTAAAATAAAACTCAAATGTTCCACCTCAATTTCACCAGTGTGAGGGTTATATTCAATCATTTTGAGGGTGATAAACAATTGATTATCATTGTAATACTCGAATTTGGGTTTTTGTTGAGAATTCAAAATATCTTCCATCACTAAAGGATGTAAATCAAAAATTTTCCCTGCCGTTTCAATAACTTTTGGTTCGTGAATGCCATCTATATTTAACCAATAGGTTTTATCTGGGTCTAATTTAAATTGAAAATCTAAGAGTTTCGGAAAGATATGAGTCTTATAGTTTTCAAGATTATATTCAGTCCAATATACTTTTGTATCGAATTTAACTTCATCACCGACATAAGTAAGCGTGCCAGGCGAAGTGCCCAGATTTGTATTTTTAATTTTGAAGCGATTTGACATAATAATAATTTTGTATTTGTCTAAATTAAAAAAGGATTGGCATTAATCAAATTCAAACCGTAAATTTACGTTGTAATACATACCACAAAATCATTATAAATCCTTATCAAACGTGATACTTTTGAAGATTACAAAATACGTCCTGATTGTTAGTTTTTTATTCGGTCTCGGCATACTATCTTGCTCCCATCAACCCAAACAACTCTCAGCGGAACCCACAAGCAGTATCGTGTTTCGAAATGATAGTATTTCACGACTTTTCGATGTAAAACTTGCCAACAAAAAGGCAGTTAAGTTGGACACTTTTTTTAAGAAACTTCATAAATTTAGCGGTTTCAACGGAGCTGTTTTGGTTTCTCAAAACGGAAAAATTATCTATAAACATGCTTTTGGTTTTTCGAGTTTTTCTAAAAAAGATTCAAATACCACGCAAACCCAGTTTCAATTAGCCTCTGTTTCTAAACAATTCACGGCGGTTGCAATTATGCAATTGCATGAAAAAGGATTAGTCAACTACGATACTCCTGTGTACAAATATATTCCAAGTTTTCCGTATGATTCTTCCATTACGATTAGAAGTTTGCTCACTCACCGTTCGGGCATACCTAATTATGTGTATTGTTTAGATAAAATTGTGGACAAAAAAGTACCAATGTCAAATGATCAAGTGGTTAATCTTTTTGCTCAATATCATCCTGGAATTAATTATTTGCCTAATTCAAGATTTAGCTACAATAATTCTAATTACGTTTTATTAGCTTACATTGTTGAGAAACTATCGGGCATGAACTTTAGAGATTATGCCCAAAAACATCTTTTTGCACCCGCAGGAATGTCTCATAGTTTTATTTATGACCCATATAAATCTGACCAAATGGCAACTGCAGCCGTTGGATATATGCCAAGAAGAAATGGTTTTTGGCAAGTTCCATTTGATCACTTAGACGGAGCAACTGGCGACAAAGGGGTTTATTCAACCGTTGAAGACCTTTTTAAATGGGATATGGCATTGAATTCCGAGAAATTAGTTAAAATGCAAACTTTGAATGAAGCATTTCAACCTGCTCATACTTTCAAATTTGCTACAAACAGAAATTATGGTTTTGGCTGGCGTTTGCAATTAATGGATGATGGTTCGTGGTTAACTTTTCATACGGGATGGTGGCATGGTTTCAAGAATTATTACATGCACAATAATCGTGATAATTCTTCAATAATTATTCTTCAAAACGTTGCTAACCGTGCTTTAGGACGTATTAAAGTTGCCCAATCAATTCTGTATCCAGACAAGGCTTGGTATTTTATGAGCGGTGAAGGCTTGCCCGAGGAATTGGAAGGAGAATAAACAATAAAAAGTCTAATAACTTCGTTTAATCACAAAATAATACTAATTTTAGGCGTAAAACCTAAACGCAATCCAATCATGAAGATTTCAAAAATTATCCTCTTTTTGTTTTTTATTTCGGTAAGTATCGTGTCTGTCAAAGCACAGTCTGAAGACGAAGCCGTGAAAATGTGTGTCAATAATTACCTTGATGGTGTTTCAAAAGGAGATGGTGCTAAATTGAATCAGGCTTTTCACCCAACGGCAATGCTTAGAACAGTTAGTGCTACGGGTGCAATTCAAGATATTCCAGTGGCAAAATTTGTGGCATCAATGCCCGCAGGAGGTATTTCAACGAAAGGTGGTTCAACAAAAATGGTTTCATATTCTTATGTAGGCGTTTCTGCCTTAGCGACGGTTGAACTTATTTTTGGTGATTTCAAATACATTGACTTATTGAGTATGTTGAAGTTTGGCAATGAGTGGAAAATCGTTAGTCGTGTATTTAGCCGTGCTGAATTGGATGCTCAAGTGAAAGGCATGGGAGCAAGTTCTTCAACGGTTGTGGCAAATGCACCTATGAAAGCTGCCCCTAAGAAATCTTCAACCGCAAATGTTAAGCCTAAATCGGATGATGGTTGGTGATTTTTCAATGAACAATTATCAATGAGCAATCAGCAAAAAATAAAATATTACTTTCTCTAAGCCCATTTTTTAATGGGCTTTTTGTTTTTGTTTTTGCGAAAAAAAGGATTAATTTCTAACTTTGTTAAATTGCAAAAAAACAATTTTTTAATAATAAATAATTTCAATCTAAAATATTTTAAGTCACTGATTATAAGTTAATTACGTAATTTTTACCAATAACTAATAACCATTAACTAATCACCAACCAATGGGAAGAGCATTTGAATTTAGAAAAGCCAGAAAATTTAAGAGATGGGGACAGATGGCAAAAACGTTTACCAAAATAGGTAAAGATATCGTAATTGCTGTAAAATCAGGTGGACCTGATCCACATTCAAATTCACGTTTACGAGCCATTATTCAAAATGCAAAGGCAGTAAATATGCCTAAGGACAACGTTGAAAGAGCGATTAAAAAAGCGTCTTCAAAAGAACAAGAAGATTATAAAGAAATTGTTTACGAAGGATATGCGGCTCACGGAATTGCAATTTTAGTAGAATGTACTACTGATAACACCAATCGAAGCATTGCCAACATAAGAAACCATTTTACGAAATGCGGAGGGACTATTGGAACAACTGGAATGTTAGATTTTATCTTCGACCGTAAATGTGTTTTCAAAATTGCTAAAACAGAAGATATAGACACAGAAGAATTGGAATTTGAATTAATTGACTATGGTGCAGACGAAGTTTTCTTGGATTTAGAGTCTAATCAAATCAATATTTATGGAGAATTTACGGCGTATGGTTCCCTTCAAAAAGTTTTAGAAGAGAAAGGATTTGAGCTTTTGGGAGCTGATTTTGAGCGTATCCCTAATGATTCAAAAGAAGTAACAGAAACGCAAATGGCTGATGTTGATAAACTTTTAGAACGATTGGAAGAAGATGATGATGTGCAGAATGTTTATCATAATATGAGATAAGAAAAAAGCCAGAAAATTATCTGGCTTTTTTGCTGTATTGCTTCTTGCTATTATTTGATAAAGATTCTGTTAAGAAAATTTATCGTACACAAAAATAACAATTATCTTAACAATTGATTAGTTTTTATTGTGGATGACCATATTTTGTATGTAAAAGTGGCTCATAATTTATTAAACGTATATGCGATACTTCATAGAGTGTGCTTATCGAGGTACAAATTACAGTGGATGGCAAATTCAAAATAATGCTTTAACCGTCCAAGAAGAAATTGAAAAGGCATTATTTACGCTTCTAAAACAAAAAGTTGACATTACAGGAAGCAGTCGAACCGATGCTGGTGTACATGCTGTACAACAGATTGCCCATTTTGAATTGGAGGATGAAATAATTGATTGCGAAAATTTGGTTTATAGAATGAACAAGTTATTGACTCATGAAATATCTGTTCAAAAAATATTTAAGGTTGCTGATTACTACCATTCAAGATTTGAGGCAATTTCACGGAAATATGAATATAGAATATCGAGAAAAAAGAATCCATTTCAAAGAGGAATTTCTTATGAATTTAATGGAGATTTGGACATTAAATTAATGAATAATGCTTGTAAAACTCTTTTTAAATTTGTTGATTATCAATGTTTTAGTAAAATAAATACTGATGTTTTAACATTTAACTGCACAATTTCAGAAGCCTATTGGATAGAAGAGTCAAAAGATTTATTAGTATTTAAAATTAAAGCAAATCGTTTTCTTCGTGGCATGGTTAGGGCAATAGTTGGAACACTTTTGGAAGTTGGAATGGGAAAACTTTCTGATTTAGATTTTGAAGAAATTATTCTTTCAAAAGATAGAAAAAATGCTGGAAGGGCTGTGCCAGCCGAAGGATTATTTTTGATGGAAGTAAACTACTGAATGTTATATAAAACGGCGTTTAATAAATTTTTTCAGAAAAGGATTTTAAAGATTATCAAGAACAATAGGATTAGTACTTTTTAATCCTGTTGTTCCTGATAACCTTTAAAATCCTTTTCTAATTTTTACGTAAGAAAACCTTTTAATTAATGATTAGTTTTTTACTAAAAAGCAAATCTTGATTTTGAAAAATTAAAATGTAACTTCCTGATTGATAATAATTTAACTGGATTACTAATTCATTAGTTTTCGTAATATCTTTACTAAAAATCTCGGTTCCTCTCAAATCTATAATCTTAACTTGTCCTGTTGTCGGTTTTGAAAATCTTAACATTACTTGCGTATTTGAAGGATTTGGGAACAATTCAAATACACCAAATATCTCTTGCTCATTCGCTAAAATCGTTGCCGTTGTGCCTTTTGCTGTAATGAAATCAGATTCTGTTTTGTCACCGTATGCTTTTAAACGATAGAAATAAGTTGTTTTTCCTTTCAACGATATATCAACGTATTCGGTTTTTGAAGCATCTAATTTCGTTAATTCTATGTAATCTTCGCTTTCAGAATTCTTTTTTTCTAAAATGTATTGGGTGGCATTTGGAATAGGTTTCCAAGCAATTTTTAGAGCATCAAATGAAGTTGAGGTAATGGTTAATTCTGGGATTGAAAGTAAACTTGGTGTTGTTGCCTCAACCGTCAATGGAAGTGATTCCGTTAAGCCTCCAACCGCCTTGATCCTGTATGAATAAAGTGTGTTGGGAGCTAAATCTTTATCCGTAAATGATAATACAGTTGGTTCATAAGTTCCTAAAACTTTATAATCTTGGGTTGGTGATTTTCTTTCTAAAATGAAAGAACTTGAATTTGGAACTGCTTTCCAATTTAATCTTATTGAATTGTAATATAAAACTGTTATTATTGGTTCGGGACTTTGAAGAGGAACAAGCGTTTTTACCTCAATGTTGGCAAACGCAGATTCTGTAAATGCTCCAATTGCTTTAACCCTATAAGTGTATAATGTGCTGCTTTTCAATGACTTATCATCATATTCAAGAGTTTTTGCATCAATTTTTATAATATTTTCAAAAGTATTTGATGTTAAGTTTTTCCTTTCAATTACATAATTAATTGCTTCTCCAACCGCTTTCCAAGATAGTTTTACTGATTCAGTTCCTGTGGCAGTTGCCGTTAAATTTGGTAAATCTAAGGCTTTGGGTGTTATGATTTGAACATTTGAATATTCCGATTCTACATTATCTGCTATTGCCCTAATTCTAAAAGTATAATTGGTATTTCCAGCTAAGTTATCTATTAAAAATGAAAGCGTTCCTCTTGGAATAGATTTCACAAAAGTGTATTTATCAACCTGCAAATCCTTGATTTCTACTTGGTAAGAATTTGCATTTGCAACCTCTTTCCAGGTCAATTGAACAGATGAAGCCGTTTGAATTTTTGCCGATAATGTGGGAATACTTAACGGGTCAGCAATGGCTTGTTTATGGAATGAAAAAGCACTCATACCTCGCTGATTCTTCAAAAATGGACCACCAAAAAAACCTCTTAAATCTGTTGAGTAATTCAGTGGATAATAAGGTGGTAAATACGTAAGTGTCTGATTACCAGTATATTCAGAAGTTTTTATAATGATTTTATTATTTTCTGCACGACCCGATAAAACTTTATCCGTTGCATTATTCAAATAAATATAATCCTTCATAAAATACTTTCGAGAAGTTCCGTCATCCTGTTTATAAGTTGAATCAGAAGTCCAAACCATCTTTTGGGAATCTTCAAAAAGTATCGTTATTTCATCTTTTGCTACTGTAGAATAATAAACTTTCTGAACGTTTGGTGAGGTAATTTGAAGCGTATCGGTTGCTCCATAAAAGTCACGAGAAACCAGTTTAAACACATCAGAGGCTATCTTTTTATAGCCATCAACGGTATAATGACCGCCATCATATCCGTTATTTCCAACGGTTGAAACGACTTCAGTTTTAGGAAATATTTTTTTAATTTGACGTTGATAATCACGCAAATCTGCGGCTTCGGCAAAAGGGAAAGCAGTGATATTTATTTGAAAAACATAAAACTTTCCAACGGTTGGATAATCCGTTTTCCAGAAATTATATAATTTTTCAAATTCAGGTTTCCAAATTGAAGGTTTGTCAATCGCTTCCGCTTCGCCTTGCCAAAAGAAAAATCCTTTCAAATCATTAAAATGACCAGATTTTTTTGCTCTGTATAAAAGCCTTCCGTAAACATTTGAAACATTACTTGGATTTGAAGCATCACGATTAGCGTGTTCTGTAATGGACGAACCGCTGATGGCTTCATTAATAAAACAAATTGGAATACCATATTTTTCAACCAATTGTCTTTGCAATTCTATCCCCCAAACACCCACAAAAGGCTTTGCATTATTGGATAAAGCCCAAGTGGTATCCGCTTCAGTAATGAAAGCATTACCACTTTTTGCCTGACCAAAAGTTCTACAAAAATCGTTTCTATAATCTGAATTTGGAAAATTATTTGAAACATTCCACGATGCTGCATTCGATTGTCCATTAATGAGGTAACTATCACCAGCCACAATATTCTCACGGGACGTAACTAACACAGAATCAGCACCTTTGATGGCGTAAAGTCTGAAATTATAATTTGCTAATTCTGATTTTATCGTCTGTGAAAAAGAGAAATTTGCAGAATTGCCAGTATAATTTAAGGTTGATTTGAAGTATTTTAGAGATGAATTATTTCGTAGTACCAAAAGCGATAAAGCATTATAACCTGTGGTTTCAATCTTTCCAACAATTGAAACTATTGCTTCATTTTTTCCATTTCGAGGAAACACCTGAAAATTTTGTGGGACAGATGAAAAATTTACTTTTGGAACTTCAACAATGATAAATGGATCAATCTTAACTTCATAAAAAGACAAAGCTCGTAAGCCTTTTTTATTTTTAATATAGGGTCCTGTATATGGAAAATCTGGACTTTTTGAATCAATAAAAGGTGGTAAATAAGAAATCAAAGTAGCAATAGTCGGGGCATTTAATTTTAAAATAACTTGATTTCCAGAAGCAAATCCCGATGAAACAACGCCATTAATTCCGTTCAAATAATATTGATTTTTCATTAACAAATTTCTTTCTTGGTCAATCCAACTCAAATCTTGTCCAATGTCAAATTGAAGCGTTATTTCTGTTTTTTCTTTATTGGAGAAAAACGCTTTTCTAATATTTGGAAAGTTAATATTGTCTGTATCAATTGAGTTATAAAAGTCTCGTCCAACCAATCTTGAAAACTCTTGTGCATTCTGATTATATCCGTCAGATGAATAATGCAAACCATCAAAACCAAGCGTTCCAACGGATGCAACTACTTGAATATCAGGGTATTTATCGGCTTCTTTTCTTTGAATATCTCTCACCTGTGGAGCATCAGGACGGGCAAAATCAATGATGTCAATTTGAAAAAGATAGATTTTTTTGATGGAAGGTAAATCAGTTTTTAGATTTTTATAATATATATCAAAATTACCTCCCCAATCTGAACCTTCTCCATAGGCTTCTGTTTCTCCTTGTCGGTAAATCATTGCTTTCACTGATTGAGTAACCCCCGCTTTTTGGATTCTATACAACATTCTGCCGTATCCATTCGTCAAATCTGTTGGATTATTTGCAGTTCTGGTGGCGTGCTGTTTCATAGAAGACCAATTGAATCCACCATTAATTAAGCAAGTAGGAATTCCGTATTTCTCTAAAATAGTCTGTTGAAATTCAAAACCCATTGTTCCAACGCCTTGATTATAAGCATCTTGGTTGGATAATGCCCAAAGTGTGTCAGCTGGATTTGTGTTTTCTGTTCCCCAAGTACCAGAAATTTTTCCGAAGGTTCGGCAAAATTCATTTTTCCGAATATCATTAAAAAATACGGTTGCATTTGATTGCCCAGACATGATATATACATCTCCTGAAACAACGTTCTCACGATTAATCAGATTTAGAGAGTCTTTTGCTCTAACTGCATAAATTTTAAAGTCATATTCGGCTTTCTCAGCCTTAATTTTTATGGAAGAAAAAGAAAATTTTCCGATTGAATTGGAGTAAGTAATTGGAGCTTTTTGATAACCTATTAATTGTTTATTTCTAAAAATTTGTACCGAAAAATAATCCCAACCCGTTTCTTCAATCTTTCCAGAAATTGGCACAAAAGCTTCATTCAGTTCATTTCGAGGGTATAATTGATAATTTTGCGGAAGTTTATCAAAGGTTGTAGCAAAGTATTTTTGTGCTTTGATGGATGCACAAAAAAGTAAAAAGAAAAAGAGTGTGTTGTAAATTTTCATTCAGATTCTATAGGTTTATTTTTTTGAATTAATTATGACATTACTTATCAATTAATATACGTAATTTTTTTACTATGAGATTGTTAATTTAAGTTTTGGAATTTCAAAACGCTAATAATCAACTATTTACCCTCAAAAATCCGTTTCACTTCATTCAATTTTAATAACGCTTCAATGGGAGACATCGTATTAATATCCAAATTTTTTAAAAGGCTTTCAATTTTTTCAGTCTTCGGATTTTTTTCAGCCTCAAAAATTGCCATTTGAAAATTCTGTTTAGGCATTTCTCTGATGGTCTGTCTATGTTGTTCTTTTGAACGATTTTTCTCTAATTCCACCAAAATTTCACTGGCACGATACACCACATTTTGTGGGATTCCAGCCAATTGAGCCACGTGAATTCCAAAACTATGTTCCGAACCACCTTCTTGCAACTTACGCATAAAAATTACTTTCCCATTGATTTCTTTTACAGAAACATTGAAATTCTTAACCCTCGAAAAATCATTTGCCAATTCATTCAATTCGTGATAATGCGTAGCAAAAAGCGTTTTCGGACGACAATCCGAGTGGTTATGCAAGTATTCAGCAATCGCCCAAGCAATCGAAACGCCATCATACGTACTGGTTCCACGACCAATTTCATCCATTAAAACGAGACTTCTATCGGAAAGGTTGTTTAGAATACTGGCAGTTTCTGTCATTTCAACCATAAAAGTTGATTCTCCTTTCGAGAGATTATCGCTCGCTCCAACTCGGGTAAAAACTTTATCGACTATCCCAATCTTTGCTTCGGTGGCAGGAACAAAACAGCCAATTTGAGCCATTAGAACTATCAATGCGGTTTGCCGTAAAAGGGCTGATTTCCCTGCCATATTTGGACCCGTAATAATGATAATCTGTTGCGTTACATCATCCAAATATAAATCGTTCGGAACGTATTTTTCACCCAATGGCAATTGTTGTTCGATTACGGGATGTCGTCCATTAATTACGTTAAGTATCTTACTATCAGTAACTTCTGGCTTTGAATAATTGTTTTTAACCGCCACTTTTGCAAAATTTGTTAACACATCAAGCACTGCAATTATCTTGGCATTTTGTTGAATTTGGTGGATATATTCGTTCGCAACGTTTACTAATTCGTTAAAAATTCGTTGCTCGATTACATTGATTTTATCCTCCGCACCCAAAATAGTTTCCTCATATTCTTTGAGTTCGGGCGTGATGTATCTCTCCGCATTTACAAGCGTTTGCTTACGAATCCAATCTTCGGGAACTTTATCTTTGTGTGAATTAGTCACTTCTAAGTAATATCCAAAAACTCGATTAAACGAAATCTTCAAAGAAGTGATACCCGTACGTTCAATTTCACGGTTTTGAATTTGCATCAAAAAGTCCTTTCCCGTAAAAGCAATAGATAAAAGGGAATCTAAATCTTCATCAATGCCCTGACGAATCATCCCGCCCGCATTGCTCAAAACTGGTGGGTCGTCACGAAGTTCTTTCTGGATTTTATCCAATAAAAATTGACAAGGATTTAATTGGTCGGCGTACTTAATCAGGATTTGGGATTTAGGATTTGGGATTTGGGATTTGGTAAAATTATTCTCTAAATTATTATCTTCTTTAACTGTTAATTGTTCACTGTTAACTGTTAACTGTTTATATTCTGGATTCAAAACTTCATTTAAAAAATCGTCACTACTAATTTCATTTCTTTCAGTATCATCGTCAAAAATGCCTCCACCCACTGCTAATTCACGAGCATCTTTTTCTGACCGAAAACCTCCTAAAACCTCCAAAGGCTTTCCATTAATCAATTGCCAACGGATGGGCTCGATGTGAAGTAAGGCTTTTTTAAGCGATAAAAGTTCTCTTGGATTAATTCTTCTCACAGCAACCTTGGAGATAAGTCGCTCTAAATCACCAATTTGCTTCAAATGTGATTCTAAACTTTCTCGTAATTCTTCATTTTCTTTAAAGTAAGAAACCGTATTTAATCTTTCTTGAATTTGTGATTTTTCTTTGAGGGGCAAAACCAACCATTTTCTCAATAACCTTGCCCCCATGGGAGTCATGGTGTTGTCCAAAATCTGAATTAACGGAATGCCGCCTTCTTGCTGTGCCGATACCAATTCCAAGTTCCGAATCGTGAATTTATCTAACCATACATATTTTTCTTCCTCTAAACGATTGATGCGAGAAATGTGTCCTACTTGCTTGTGTTCAGTCTCCGATAAATAGTGCATAATCACACCCGCCGCAATGATTCCTTCGGTGAGCGATTCAATGCCAAAACCTTTTAAGTTGTTAGTTTTGAAGTGATTAGTTAAAAGTGGATACGCAAAATCGTGTTTGAAAGCCCAATCATCTAAGCCAAATGTTAGGTATTTCTCGCCAAATATTTGGGTATATTCCTGACGATTTTTTTTACAAAATAAGACTTCCGAAGGGGAAAAACTTTGTAATAATTTTTCAATATAAGACACATTTCCTTGCGAACATAAAAACTCTCCCGTTGAAATATCTAAGAATGCAATCCCCACAACTTCCTTTGAAAACGATGAAAAACTGATTGAAGCCAAGTAATTATTTTGCTTCATGTCCAACACATTATCGTTGTAGGAGACCCCAGGCGTAACCAATTCCGTAACCCCTCTTTTCACGATTCCTTTTGCCGTTGCGGGGTCTTCTAATTGGTCGCAAATCGCTACTCGTTCGCCCGCACGCACCAATCTGGGGAGATAATTGTCCAAGGAATGATGAGGAAAACCTGCCAAATGATCGTCGGCATTTCCGTTATTTCGTCGGGTTAAAGTAATGTTCAGAATCTTTGAAGCACGAACGGCATCTTCCCCAAAAGTCTCATAAAAATCACCCACCCGAAACAGCAACATTGCCCCAGGATATTTAAGTTTTATCTGGTTGTATTGTTTAGAGAGGGGCGTTTCGTGGGATTTTTTCTCTTTATTTTTATCGTTAGGATTATTGGAAGGTCTTGCCATTGGGGGAATTGGATGGTATATTTTTGTTTGTAACTCTCAATGATAAATATTCAATTTTCAAGTAAATGTTACTTAAATAATTATCACTTTAACAAAAATACAAACAGCAAGGCAAAGAGTTTATAAAGTGAAGAAAAGAATTAGGCTTTAAGTAATTATATTGTTAACTCATTTTCTTTACTTCCCGAAAGTTATTTCTACTTTCAGGAAGTTCTCAATCTGATATTCTACAAATTATTTTTATGCCGAATACTAACCGCCGAACCTTTCGCCATAAACACACTATCAGCTTGATTTTTATTCAAAAAGGCAAACTGGTTTCCGTATAATTTCTCGAAATCACATTCAATATTATAGTTTTTGACCTTATGAATTAACCATGAAGGATGTTCAACGCCATATTCAAAAGTGGTTTTCTCGCTATATTTTGCATAGCCCCAATAGTGTTCCGCAATGAATTGTTCCTTGCTTCCTGCAATTAATGATGAGGTGGTTTTCTCAGTGGTTGCTTCTAATTTATTCCAAATTCCTTTAAACTTCCAATGATACCCCAAATTGATTTCATTTTCTGTTTCTTTGTGAAAATGATTCATCGGTAATGTTACGTATTTCTCTCGATATAACGTATTGGCAATTAGTGTAATAGCAAATTTTGGTACGATTTCTTTAATAAAAACTGCTCCTCTTTTCCAAATATTTCCATCTTTAACTCGAACATAAAACCTAAGATTTACCTCTTCAAAATTGATGTGAAAAGGAAAAGACAAACCTAAAATTTTCGTTTTTTCAAACATGAAACCAATCAAACTAACGTAGCACACACCATTAAAAAAGTCTAATTCTGTTTTGGGAGGTAGATAGGGTACTAATATTTTGGGGTCAATAACGTAATTCGCCATGATGAGATTATTCCATTCGGCGGTTAAAAATTTGTTTGGCATGATGTTTTTTATTGTTGATGTATATAGAAAACTACGTAATGATAAAAGTGTTTTAAATCCTTTAATTCGTATTTTTTGATAGATAAATTGTGTAAATTGTATTTAAAATTGTTGTCCCTCTAAAATTTAAAGCTATGAAAAAAATATATTCTATCGCCTTTCTGGTCATTGTCAGCATTATTTTAATAAGCATAAGTTCCTTTCAAATTCAGAATGAATCTTCGCTAAAAAAAGAAAAATCCTTAGCATCTTTCAAGCAAATGCTCACGGTTATTAAGCACCCTCGTTGTATGAATTGCCATCCTTCCGACGATAGCCCAAGACAAGGAGATGACCGACACGTTCATCTTTTTAATGTTCAACGGGGAAATGATAATGAAGGATTAGCAGCAATGCGATGTAATGCTTGTCACCAAAAAACAAACAATCCATATTCAAACGTACCAGGAGCTCCAAAATGGCATTTAGCACCCATAGGAATGGCTTGGCAAGGACTCACGGACGAACAAATTGGCGAATCCATCTTGAATGAGAAAACAAATGGAGGTAAAAATTTGGAAGAATTAGTACACCACATGACCGAAGATACGTTAGTATTGTGGGCGTGGAATCCTGGAAAAGGACGTGCATTACCTCCACTAAATCAAGCACAATTTGCCAAAGCCGTGAAAGATTGGGCGGAGAACGGGGCGGTGGTGAAGTAAGTTATTTGGTTGAAAGTTAACGCAGGCAGGGTTTTGAACCCTGCCTGCGTTCTCACAATAAATTTAAGAAAATTAAACTTCCCCAAAATGAAAATTGATTTTACCGTTAATGGCAATCCCCAAACAGTTGATGTGCCTGAAAATATGCCTCTTTTGTGGGTGATTCGTGATGTTTTGGATATGAAAGGCACAAAGTTCGGTTGTGGACAAGCGGCTTGTGGATCTTGCACGATTCATATTGACGGTGATGCCGTGCGTTCGTGTTCTTTTGCGGCACAATATGCTCAAAATAAGCACATTACGACAATTGAAGGGCTTTCAACTGCTGAAAAATTACACCCCGTTCAACAGGCTTGGATTGAGGAAATTGTGCCTCAATGTGGGTATTGCCAGCCAGGTTTTATGATGTCAGTAGCTAATTTACTGGATAAAATACCAAATCCTACCGATGAAGAAATTGATGACTATATCACGAATATTTGTCGTTGTGGAACGTATTATCGTATGCGAAAAGCCATTCATCGGGCAGTTCAACTGAAATAAGGATGTTCGTTTTTCGATGTTCGATGTTCGATGTTTGGGATTCGATGTCCGTTTTCGATGTTTGGGATTCGATGTTCGATTTTTGATGTTCGGATTATCAATATTTAGAAACGTAAATAATATCAAATAACAAACATCGTAAACTCGAATATCGAAAAACAAACATCGAAACTCTAATATCGAAAAACGAATATCGAAAACTCGAACATCTAACATCGAAAAACAAGCATCGAAAAAAAATATGAAAAAGAAAACGGTAAATCGTCGAGGTTTTATCCTCAAAACGGGCGTTGGTCTGGGGGTTTTGTTGGGCGTTGGCGTAATTGCTTGCGGACCTCTAAGAAGAACTAGTGCACAAAAAGTTGATGAAGGTCCCCCTGGATATAAAAATGAATACGAAGCCTTCATTTGGTTTGAATTACAACAAGATGGAAGCATAATTCTACATTCTCCGAAAGTTGAAATGGGGCAAGGAATTTTTACAGCCTTAGCTCAAATTGCCGCTGATGAACTTGAAATGGATTTTAAAAATATTAAAGTTGTTCATGCAACTACCGCTCACGGACCGATTGATTCGCTTTCAACGGGTGGTAGCTTAACGGTTTCGAGTCTTTATCAACCGCTTCGTGAATTGGCTGCCACCATGCGAGAAATGATTAAAATGAATGCAGCAACCATTATGGGCGTTTCTGCCAATACCTTAACCGTAAAAAACGGTGAAGTAATTGGAACAAATGCAAAATTGTCTTTTGCAGAAATTGCCACAAAATCAACTAATTGGAATCTTAAAATAAAGGAGTCAGTACTGAAATCACCGAAAGATTTTACAGTTATTGGCAAACCACTTCCACGCATTGATTTAGTGCCAAAGGTGAAAGGCGAAACGTTGTATGGCATTGATTCAACTTTTCCTGATATGCTTTTTGGGTCGGTTGTTCGCCCACCCGTTTTTGGAGCAATTTTTAAAAGTGCCGAGGTTGGAAATGCTTCAAATATGCCTGGCGTAGTGAAAGTGGTGATTGAAAAAGATTTTGCAGGGGTCGTTGCAAAGTCTCGTGTGCAAGCCGAAGATGCGAAAAAAGCCTTGAAAATTAATTGGGGAATGCCCAAGAAATTAGTCAAACAAGCCGATGTTGATGCTTTGGTAAAAGTAGGAGTTGGAAAAGATGTTAAAATTCAAAAAGAAGGAAATACTGACATTTTGAAGGGGGAGGGAACAATTACCAGAGAATATTTTAGTCCGTTGGGTGTTCATGGACACATTGAACCAAATGGTGCAGCGGCTCATTTTCAAGGTGATAAAGTAGTTATAAAAATGAGTACCCAAGTTGCCAGTATTACCCGTGATGAAGTGTCAAAAGCGTTGAAATTAGATAAAGAAAATGTTGATATTCAGTCACAATTTTTGGGTGGAGGTTTTGGTAGGAGATTGCAAACACCTCATGCCATCGAAGCCGCTTTAATGTCAAAAGCAGTTGGAAAGCCCGTTCACGTGTTTTTTGAGCGTACCGAAGAATTTCAAAATGGGGTTTTGCGTCCACCAACGCACAATATTCTAAAAGCAAAATTAGATGCCAATGGAACTATTGAAGCAATCGAACATCATACTGCGAGTGCCGATGTTGCTTTTAATTCCTCCATTTTAGCCAACGTTTTCAAACCATTAAGTGCTTCTTTAGCAGAAGGAATTGTTGGGGCAGATTTTGGTGCTTGGCGAGGCGGCATGATTCATTACAAAAATATCAAAAATTACAGCACAACCGCCTACCACAAAGAACTCCCTTTTCAAACCAGTTGGTGGCGTGGTTTAGGACTTTTGGCAAACACATTTGCGATAGAATCTTTCATGGACGAACTCGCTCATCAATCTAAACAAGATCCTTTGGCTTTCAGATTAAAACACCTTGCCGATGATGAACGAGGGCAATCTATTAAAAATGTTTTAAAGGCAGCTTGTGAAAAAGCGGGTTGGGGAAAATCCCTCCCAGAAGGGCGTGGAATAGGTTTAGCCTGTTCGATTGACGTAAATACGCCTGTGGCACAAGTGGCAGAAGTTGAAATTAAAAATGGTCAAATTAAGGTTAAAAAAGTTACCTGTGCGATTGACCCTGGAATTATTATTAATCCAGATGGCGTAAAAGCACAGTCGGAAGGAGCAATTATTATGGGTTTGAGTGCCACACTTTTTGAGGAAGTTACCATTAAAGATGGAAAAGTAATACCAAATGCTTTTGGGTATTATCCAATTGCATACATGCGTGATGCTCCAGAAATCGAGGTCATTTTATTATCAAGCGGCGATAAACCCCGTGGTGTTGGCGAACCCCCAATTGGACCAATCGGAGCAGCAATTGCCAATGCAGTTTTTAATTTGACAGGAAAAAGATTAAATAAAATTCCTTTGCAAATGGATATTTCGTAGATTCTAAGCATCCAAAATGGAGTTAATAAAAATAGGTCGGTTTTCCCACTAAGGCTTGATAAAATGCAAAAATCAAGCACTTTACCAAGTTCCAACGAGACAACCGACTTATTGACAACGGATTTCAACCCGTTGAGATGTGCAAGTAACTATTAATCAAGTACTTATAATTTCAATTATTTTTTAATATAAAATAAGTATTTCAATTTAATTTTATCCTACAACAATATCTTCAATTCATTTTTTTCGTAATTTTATATTATTACTGGTAAAATATTTTTAACCAATAATTATACAGCCACCAAAAAACGGCATAATTTTAGGTTACATTAATCGTGTAACGTAAAATTATTGATGAATATGAAAAAACTACTTTTGGTAGCTTTTGTAATCCTTACAAACTCAACTTTCGCTCAAACTTTCATGGCACAAACAGACCCACCGATGTTAGGGAAAGTTTGTCCTGAATTCAACATGTCTGTCATAACACCCAATGGCACCGAAAAAAATCTTTCATTAAGTGACCTTCGAGGAAAAATTATTGTGATGGAATTTTGGGCAACTTATTGTGCTCCTTGTATTCCTTCCTTAAAACACTTTGATAAACTGCAAGCCCAATTTGGCGATGCCGTAAAATTCATTGCAATTTCTGAGGAAAATAGAGATAAAGTTGATGCGTTTATGGCAAAAAGAGGAAACACAAATATTACTTATGCAATGGATTGGGGACGAAAATTGAATGCGATGTTTTATCACCATTTTATTCCTCATACGGTTGTGATTGACCAAGATGGCGTGGTGCAAGCATTTTGTTCGCCCGATGAAATTGACCAGTTTGTCATTGGTAAATTAATCAACCGTGAACCCGTTGCTTTCACGATGAAACATGAATATCAAGAAGCCTCATACTCGCAATCAACGGGGATTTTGCAAAATTATGACCAACCAATTATTGTTAATAAACCCAAAAACCAGACTTACAAAATTGAGTTTTCAAATTATAAAGAAGGATACGCTACTGAATTTGTGAAAGAATCTTCAACCGAATACAAGTTTGTGAATTGCCCGTTGACCTTAATTTACCAAATTTTATACGATCAAAAGACCAGTAGAGTTTTATTGGATGTCAATGATAAATCGAAATATTCATTTGAAAATCAAAATCTTTACTGTTTAGAATTAAGTGTCCCAGATTATTTAGGGAAAAATATTCAAGAAGTAGGATTGCAACAATTAGAATCACTTTTTCCTTTAAAATCAAAGATTGAAGCCAGAATACAAAAAGTTTTTTCTATTCAAAAATCAGATTTACAAAGAGCAACTAAAAGCGTTGATAGTACTGGAATTATTCAGAAAGGCTTGACAATCAAAGACTTGATGAATTATTTGGAAAGTAATCCGCAATTAGTTGGAAATTTGCCAATAATTAATGAGTCAGGTTTACCAGATAACACGCTTTTAGATTTGGATTGGTTTCAAAATTACCCTGATTCTGTCGAAAATCGATTGCGTACACTTGGTTTAAAAGGGGAGTTTAAGATGGCAGATATTGCTTGTTTAGTTCTTTTTGAACCGAGATTGGTAAGTAAAAATGAATAATTAATTAGTTGTTAGGTGTTATAAATTAGTTTTCAAATCGTTGATTAATGAAATAAATTTGTTTTAAAATAGTTGATAATTAGAGTTTTACAATTATTTTTTACCAATAACCGATAACCAATAACTAATTACTACTAAATATTCGGTTCTCGTTTCTTATCTTTACCACCATAATTAATTTTAAGTTTAAATATGAAAAAAGTCTTAATTGCCGAAGATAGCTCTGTTATTCAAAACCTTGCTAAGAAAATATTAGAATTTCAGAACTTTGAAATTCATTCAGTAAAAAATGGTCAGCAAGTATTAGATGCTCTTGAAAAAGAAGATTTTGATATTCTATTGCTCGACATCAATATGCCCGTGATGGACGGAATGGAGTGTGCAAAAGCCGTTCGTGGGTTGAAAGATGAAAAGAAAGCGAAATTGCCAATGATTGCTATTACTGGTAATGCCCGCAACTATTCAATGGACGATTTTAAAGAAGCGGGTTTTGACGATATGTTGGCAAAACCATTAAATTTCGATGCCTTAGTGGCACAAGTTAAAGCCTTAACGGAATAATTTTTCAGGTATGAGATATGAGGTTGTAGGTATGAGGTAGTAAAAATAAGGTATTAAAAAATTGCAGAAAATGAAAATTCTGTAATTTTTGCCTAAAACTTCACATCTATGACCTCATACCTTATACCTACAACCTCATATCTAACATCATGCAAATCACCTTCTTAGGCACTGGTACATCGCAGGGCGTTCCCGTAATTGCCTGTGGATGCGAGGTTTGCCAATCCCTTGATTTTCGAGATAAAAGACTTCGAGTTTCCATTCACATTGAAGTGGATGGAAAAAGTTTTGTTGTGGATACAGGTCCCGATTTTAGACAGCAAATGTTGCGTGAAAGAGTTAAAAATGTTGATACAATTCTGTTTACCCACGAACATAAAGATCATACTGCTGGATTGGACGACGTGAGAGCCTATAATTTTTTCCAAAAACGTGATATGCCTATTTACGCAAGAAAACACGTTTTGGAGCAAATTAAGCGTGAATTTCATTATGCTTTTACGGAAATAAAATATCCAGGAACTCCTCAAATTACTTTAAATGAAATCGAAAATCAACTTTTTCAAGTAGAAGGAATTGATATTTTGCCCATTGAAGTGATGCACTATAAACTACCTGTTTTTGGGTTTCGGATAAAAGATTTTACGTATATAACGGATGTGAATTTTATTTCAGAGGAAGAACTTGAAAAAGTAAAAGGCTCAAAAGTAGTTGTGATTGGGGCTTTGAGAAAACAAGAACATCTTTCTCATTTTACGCTCTTGGAAGCAGTTGAGGTTTTAGAAAAAATTGCTCCCGAACAAGCATACATTACACACATAAGTCATCAAATGGGCTTGCATCGAGAAGTCAATGAAGAATTACCAGCATATATCAATTTAGCCTACGATGGGTTGGTCATTAATTTAGATTAACAAAAAATGAAAAATATCCTATATTCCATTGCATTTTTAAGTTTGGTAACTTCTTGTACTCAAACCAAAACTACCATCGAAACGACTGATACAGACGTCGTAACTAAAATTAATACTGTTGCAACGGACTCATCTACTTCAAAAGTTATGTATGTTGAAGAAGTTTTGGAATGTGTTGATTTACAAGGACTTGAGAAAAAATACGGGGCTAAAAATATTGTAAAAATTGATTCTATTGAATCTGGTGAAGGTTCTTTTGAAACGACAAAGCTTTACGGAAATACAAACAAAGAAGTTGATATTTATTGGCAAGATGGTCATAAATTTAAACAAATTCAAGATGTTGTCATCAAAGGAAGATTGGATGAAAATGCCAAGTTGAAAAAAAATAGTCCGTGGGTTTCAAAACTTGGTTTGCGTTTAGGCATGAAAATGTCGGAAGTGATTGCTTTGAATGGTAAAACTTTTACCATCACAGGAATCGGCTGGGATTTAGGAGGAAATGTAGTGAGTTGGGAAGGAGGAAAATTAGCCAATAAAAATGCAAATGTTCGTTTTAATGATTATTCAGACAATATGGGAGGTTTAAAAGAATCTGAATATAGTTCCATTAGCGGTGACAGAGAATTTGACACGAAACATCCTGCTATTCAAAAATTAAATCCAACAGTTGATGAATTTTCAATCTATAAAACTTTTGAAATTACGCCTGAATTAGGGCAAAAAATGACAAAAGAGGTTGAAAAAAAGCAAAATAAACGATAATTAATACATTACAAAATTTAAAAGCATCACGCCTATAATTCCTACCACCGAAACTATACTTTCCATCATCGACCACGAGCGAATAGTGTCCTTGATACTCAAATTAAAATACTCCTTAAATAGCCAAAATCCAGGGTCATTCACGTGCGAAAACATTAAACTTCCTGAGCCAATTGCCAGCACCATTAATTCAGGATTCGCACCCGTTTGTTGAACCATCGGGGCAATTATGCCTGCCGTAGTCAATCCCGCTACTGTGGCGGACCCAACGCATATACGTATAACAGCAGCAGCTAACCACCCGACAATCAGAGGATTAAGTGGTAATGTTTTTAAAATATCCGCAATTTCATTACTAACGCCACTCTCAACCAACACTTGTTTCAATGCTCCTGCCCCAGCAATAATCAGTATTATCATTGACACATCTTTGACGGCATGGGTATAATAATCCATGATTTTTTTCATGGTAAATCCCATATTTATTCCGAGTGTATAAGTGGCAACGGTAACCGAAATTAACATTACAATTTGAGGGTCGCCGATAAATGAACTGATGGATTTCAGTGTCGGATTGTTTTTAGTGTAAACAGAAATTATAGTTGTGAAAGCTAACAAAAATACGGGTAAAAGAGCCGTAAAAAAACTGTTAATAGTACTTGGTAAATGCTCTTCTGCAAGGGTTTCGTTTTGAAAAGTTTTTAAGGGATTTGAAGGGATTTTCTTTAAAGTAGTGGCAAAAAGCGGTCCACCGATGATAATGGCTGGAATGGCAATGGCAAATCCATATAATAAAGTAACACCCATATTGGCACTAAATTGAGCCACCAAAGCCGCTGGCGATGGATGAGGAGGCAAAAACCCGTGAGCGACTGACAACGAAGCCAACATGGGAAGCCCCACATAAACGGCAGGCAGTTTGTATTGATTAACAACTGAAAAAATCAAAGGAATCATCAACACAAAACCAACATTATAGAAGAGAGGAATTCCAATAATAAAACCCGTACAGACCAATCCCCAGTGAATATTTTTCTCTCCAAAAATGCCCATCATTACCGATGCAATCCGCTGAGCTGCTCCACTTTCAGCCACTATTTTACCTAACATTGCACCCAAAGCAATCACAATCACTAACGACCCCAACATATCTCCAATGCCTTTTTGGAGGGATTTACTGATATTTTCGATGGGAATTCCTGTGAAAATTCCTGCAATAATTGAAACGACAAGGAAAGCTAAGAATGGATTTATTTTTCCCCAGGTTATTAATAAAACTAAGAGTCCGATACAGATGGCAATGGTTAGTAGGGTCATTTTGTTTTGGTTTTGTTCCGCATAAACCCATAAAGACTCAAGGAAAATTTAGAATTAAAAGTGTCTAATTGAATCAATCTTACAAATCTTTTAAAGCCTCATATACTTTGCTGAATTTCCTAAAATTTTCTTGATATATACGTTGATTGTCTTTATTCGGATAAAATATTTTTTCTTCAATATCGTGATGATTGGTTTGTAAGTTTAAAGCCATAAATCCAATAAGAACAGCTCCCCAAGCTGAACCTTCAACTTTTTGAGAGACTGCCACTTTCATTTGAAAAATATCAGCAGCAATCTGTAACCAAACATCATTTTTTGTAAATCCTCCACTCGCCATGATGATGATTTGTTCCCGTTCTTTTTGAATTGGAAGTAATATTTCAGTTATACTCCAAAGTCCGAATAAAATTCCTTCGAGTGTTGCACGAATGAGATGGGCTTTTGTGTGATTTATGGTGATTCCGAGGAGAGTTCCTTTTACGGAGGCATCCCAAATTGGTGCCCTTTCTCCCAATAAATATGGCACAAATATTAATCCGTTGGAACCTGCAGGAGCATTTTGGGCTTGTAAAATTAATTCATCAAACGATTCATTGGTATGCAAAATGGATTCTTTTAACCATTGCAATATGATGGCACCATTATTAACAGCTCCTAATGTAAGATACTGACTATCAACGAGATGATAACACTGAGTTCTCATTTTTGCATCAATAAATGGTTTCTCAATCGGCAAGCGAACGGCTCCGCTTGTACCAATCGTCAAGGACATTCTACCTTTTTTCATAGCTCCTGTTCCCAAATTTGCCAAAGCTCCATCTCCCCCTCCCAAAATTAAAGTGTGATTTTTTGTTAGACTTTTAGCTGTATGAGTTGGCGAAACAACCGTAGAAAGTTTATCCCGTGAAATGCCTAAATGATTCAAAATTTGTTCATTCCAACATAAACATTCAATATTCAACATTCCAGTACCAGAAGCCAATGAAGAATCAATCACATATTCCCCTGTAAAATGATGCCAAATATACTCTTTCAAACTGATGAACTTATACGTTTTTGCGAAGATTTCGGGTTCATTTTCTTTCAACCAAAGAATTTTGGTCATCGGGCAAAATGTATGAATTGGAATACCTGTTTTTTCGTAAAATTGTTTGCCTAAATCACTTTCTCGCAGGTTTTGGGCAATTTCGGAAGCTCGATTATCAGCCCATAGAATTACATCAGTCAGCGGTTTTCCGTTAGTGTCAATAGCGATAAGACTTTGCATGGCGGCACTAAAACTGATGAATTGAGGCGTAATTTTATAGGTTAAATTTTCGATACAATCAACAACAGCCTTCAAAACAACGAATGGTTTTTGAATGCTCCAATCGGGTTTAGGATGGTGCATTTCGTAGCTAATACACTGATAATCAACCACTTTCCCTTCTTTGGTAAAAACCATAGCTTTCGTTGCGGTCGTCCCAATATCTATGCCTATATAAAATTGATTCATTGAGTAAATATTGGAACGCAGATGACGCAGATGCCTTCGGCAACGCAGATTTACGCAGATTTTAATTTTGTGTGTCCATAAACTAATTTACAGTAAATCAAATTTTGAACAATTGGAAACCTAATAATTTTCAAAAAATTTGTGAAAATCTGCGTTGCGAAGCATCTGTGTCATCTGCGTGCCATTTTACAGTTTTATTTTTTTTCAACCGCATGACCGCCAAATTCATTTCTTAACGCAGCCACTACTTTTCCTGAAAAAGTATCGGTCATTTGGGAACGGTAACGCATCATTACTGACATGGCAATCACGGGCGTTGGTACACCTAAATCTAATGCTGTTTCCAACGTCCATTTTCCTTCTCCAGATGAGTGCATGATGCCTTTTATGGTATCTAAATTGGGGTCTTTTGAAAAAGCATTTTCAGTTAATTCCATCAACCAACCTCTCACCACTGAGCCATGATTTAACATTTTGGCAGTTTTTTGAAAGTCAATATTAAATTCTGAATGTTCAAAAACCTCAAATCCTTCGGCAATTGATTGCATCATTCCGTATTCAATTCCGTTATGAACCATCTTTGTGAAATGACCACTTCCTGCTTCGCCTGTGTGCAAGTATCCGTCCACAACTGAAATATCTTTGAATACTTTTTCAACGTACTTAAACACTTCGTCGTCTCCACCAACCATCGTGCAGGCACCTTTCAATGCTCCCGATGTTCCTCCCGAAGTTCCACAATCCAAAAAGTCTAATGATTTGGTTTTAAGATAGTTATACCGTTTTTTGGAATCTTTGTAATTTGAATTTCCCCCATCAATAATGATGTCATGAGGATTTAGAAAGGGTATTAATGATTCAATCACATCATCCACAATTTTACCCGCAGGAACCATTAACCAAATCACTTTTCTTTTCGTTAATTGCAGGCATAAATCTTGAATAGAACGTGCAATTTTGATGTTTTCAGCGGCTATATTCTGAATAAAATCTGTATTGACATCATTAGCAATTACTTCATAACCATTTCTTTTAAAATTTAGGGCAAGATTAAAACCCATTTTACCCAATCCAATTATTCCTATTTGCATTTTCTATTTTATTACTGATATTTTACTATTTCAAAGGTAGTTCAACTTCCCGAAAGATTCCCATTACGAGCTCAAACTTTCGGGAAGTTATTAAGAGTTATACCGCTTCTATAAAATACTATTTTTACTTATCCCACCAAACTCTTGTATCTAAATCATCCGCACCCATTCTGGTTATTGCTTCGCCAACAAGTTTACTATTAACCGATATTTCAGAATTTGGGTAGGTCAATCTTCTGATAAAATTCCCTTTGATGCCCTTACCTGGGAATGGATTAGGAGAAAGATTTGGAAATCCACTTCTTCGGAAATTAGCAAATGCTTCGGGTCCATTTAAGAAAGATGAAATCCAATATTGCGTATTTATTTGCTCTAATGCTGTGCTTGCATTGTAAGGATTTGCTTTCTGATAAGCATCAATTGCAGAGGCAGAAACCGCTGAATTGCCATCATATAAAGCCATTTGTTCCATGTGCAATCTTGTACCTTTATTGAAAAATGTTTCCGCAGTAGTTCCAGTAATCCATCCTCTTTGTGTTGCCTCTGCTAATAATAATTGTGTTTGAGACGCTGTGACCAAGAACATTGGAGAAGTGGTCTTCGCCATTCTGGTTCTATCTAACTGACTATAATCATAAAAACTCGCCAATTTCGATTTGTTAACTTCCGAACTTATTGAAGCGTTATCGAATCCGAAAGGCATTCCAATTTGTAGGGATGGGTCGCTGGTTGCACGAGCGTTTGTTTGGTCATTTCCAGATTTTGCTCCGACATAACGTAAGGCAATGGATTTTAATCTTGGGTCGTTGGTTTGTTGTAGATAATTCACAAATGGAGCTCCCAAATATATATTACTTGATTCTGTTGAATTCAATGTTGCACCAATACTGTTCAAATAATTGGCATCGTGTTTTATAAAAGCATTTTCAGAATTCAATTCCATCACTCCTGCTTGAAATGCTTTTTGGACTAATTGTTGAGCCTGTGCAGCATCAATTTTTGTGAGTCTCATGCCTGCACGAAGCAAAACCGAATTACCAAATTTCTTCCAAAGATTTACATTTCCACCGTATAAAATATCCGCAGTTTCAATCGTTTTTGAGGCATCCAATGCAGCAGTTGCCTCAGTTAATTCCTTGATAATTCCTGCATAAACTGCTTGCTGGGTATCATATTTCGGAAAAGTTAATTGATCAGTATATCCTTTTCCAGCCTCTGAATAGGGAATATCACCGTAAGAGTCTGTTAAAACCAAAAACGCATAAGATTGCAATATGCGAGCCATGTTGAATAGGTTACTCCGATTCGTAAGCGACTTAGTTGTATTAATCACATCATACGTATTGCGGATTACCGAACGATAATACCGTTGCCAATTTTGTGCAGTATTATCTCTAATATCCTGATTAAAATTTGCACCCGCCAAAACCCCAGAATTAGGCGAAACCATTTGTTGAACAATGCCCATTTCATACAAAACTGTGCCCGTTGGAAACGATAAATTTACCGTTGCATTATTAAGCGTAAAGGCTGGATTGAGAGAAGTTGGAGCGGTTTTATTGACATTTAATTCATCAAAACCTTTGTCGCAACTACTTGCCAAAAAGCAAAGCAAGAAGCTGATAATCAATGTTTTAGTAAAATATTTATACCTAAGTTTCATAAGAATTTCTGTTAAATTTTTTAAATAATTTATTTGATTTGAAAACTATCAAAAGTATAATTTTATCAAATCTTTCCTAAAATATGCGTTGCGAATTATCTGAATCATTAGCGTACTAAATTTAAAACTTAGCATTTAAGTTAAATCCAATACTGCGTGTTGTTGGCAAACCCGTTGATTCCATGCCGACAAGATTATCCGAAGAATATCCAAAAGAGTCTGGATCAATATTTGGAACCCATTTTTTAAGGATAAATACGTTGTTGGCTGTTATGCTTAATTTCAAAGATTTTAAAGGAAAACTTTTGGGTAAAAGTTTACTCAAATTGTACCCAGCCGTTATTTGGCGTAATTTCCAATATCCTCCGTCATAAACCACTGGTTCAACAATGGCTTGTGAACGCACAACCGACCAGTAATCCTGAACGGGAGCTTTAACGGTATTTGGCTCACCTTTATCATTAACACCAATACCTAAAACGCCTCCTTCACGCCCCTCTAACGTGATTTGATGCAAACCATGACGAACTGCGTTGAAATTAGAACCCGAAAGCATCATGTTTCCTAATTTAAAATCAATCAAAAATGATAACGAAATGCCTTTATAATTGAAAGTGTTTGTGATTCCACCAACCCATTTTGGCAAGGCACTTCCGTAAGAAATTAAGTCTGATGTTCTTAATGGAATTCCGTTTGCCCCAAAAATCATTTGCCCTTGAGCATTTCTTTTAAAGCCAAAACCATAGATTTGACCCATTTCTTGTCCAACAACTTGTCGGAGTTCGCCATTGAAAACGTGCGTTCCAGTGGTGATTCTTTCTCCTTCTTTATCAGTTGTTAAACTCAGTACTTTTGTGATATTATATGACCCATTAACGGTTACGTTCCACTGAAAATTTTTCATTTTGACAGGCGAAAAACCAACTAACATTTCAAAACCATCATTTTGACTTACTCCACTATTGATTAATGTGTTTGTGAAACCCGAAGCGTCCGATACCTGTGCAGACACAATTTGATCTCTCGTAACTTTGTGATAAGCCGCCATATCAAGTGAAACACGATTGTCGAATAATTTCAATTCCAGACCAACCTCTGATTCTGACGTTCTACTCGGTTTTAAATTAGCATTGGGTAAGATAGTTCCCTGAGAACCTCCAACGGGTTGCAAAAGCCCAGAAGGGTTTGCGAGTAGATTGGAATTAATACCGTAAAATAAATTATTAGAATATGGACTCACAGAACCATCCGTCCCCACTTCTGCATAAGCCAATCTTAGTTTTCCAAAACTTAGCCAAGTCGGAAGGTTTGAAATTGACTGAGAAAAAACATAACTACTTGATATTGAAGGATATAAAATACTTCTATTATCTTTTGAAAGCGTTGAAAACCAATCATTTCTGGCAGTTGCATTGATGAATAATACGTTTTTATAAGAGAATTCAGCCGCTCCGTAAATTGAATTTACGGCATTTTCAGTAAGTCCGTAATAAGTATCTCTTACTCGTGAATACGTGACAGTATATAAATCCCGTACTGGAAAATCAGTCGCTTGCGTTGAATTCACATCAGAACGTCTATACATTTGATTCCCTCCAACGTTCAAATCTATCCCAAAATTTCCAAAAGTTTTATTGGCTGTTATCAATATATCGGTATTAATTTCACGAAATCTGCGAGCTTCTTGTGTATAAACTCCATTCACAAAACCTGCTGGAGCGGGTCCGAGCGATGCTTGACCCGTTGGAAAATTGTTATAATCTTGATCACGAGACCAATAATCCTGACCGATTCGTCCTTGAACGGCAAGCCAATCCAGAAACTTATATTTTAGGGATATATTTCCAAAAATTCTATCACGAATAATGTTTTGGAATTGTTGAGAAAGAGTAAAATATGGATTGGTTCTATTTTTGAATCTTGAATAAACGTATTCGTCACCGTTGGCATCAAATTTCTTAGCTTCCAATAAATCCAAAGGCATTGAATTGGCTAAATTTGCAATGGTTGTTGGAATAGAGTTATCCTGATTTGCAATATTGGGAGGATTCTTATTGGACTCGTTTGAATAGTTAATATTACCCGCAAAACTGAGTTTTTTATTAACTTCATAAGCAAAACCTAAATTGATGGTTTTACGGTTGAAACTGTTATTTGGAACAATTCCTCGGTTGTCGGCATTTGCAAAAGAGAGAGTCAAACCACCTTTTTCGGAAGTAGATGAAAGGGAAATTGTATTCGTAAAATTAGTACCATTTCTATAAAATTTGCTAATTCTGTTATAAACTGGTTCGTAAGGAACCGTTACATTATCAAACAAAACCTGGGTCATTCCTGGTTGAAATTTTTCTCCAAACGACCATTGTCCCGACGTTGGATTGGCAGAAGTTGGACGAATTCCATTTTCTCCTTGCCCATAAATGTATTGATAGTCTGTGAAATCTAAGGGAGAATCATTTGTAAAATTGGCATTGTAAGTAACGCCAATTCCGTTGGAATCTCCCTTGGTTTTTGTCGTGATGATTATTACACCATTGCTGGCACGAGAACCGTAAAGTGCAGAAGCTGCCGCTCCTTTTAAAACCGACATAGATTCAATATCGTCTGGATTTATACTCGAAAGTCCATCGCCTCCATCAGAAGTATTCCCCCCCCCACGAACAACAATTGAATTATCCGAACCCGAATTTCCAGGGTTTGTTCCGAAGTTGGTATTATCAATCGGAACACCGTTAACAACGATTAAAGGGCTATTTTGCCCTGAAATAGAACTTTGACCTCTGATTCTAATTTTGGAAGTTCCTGCTGGTCCCGTTCCCAAGGGAGAGATATTCACCCCTGCAATTTGCCCTTGCAAGGCATTCATAAAGTTGGGCGTTCGGTTTTCGGTTAATGCTTCACGGGTGATGGTTGAAACTGAATAACCCAACTTTTTAGCATCCTTTTTAATCCCCAAAGCCGTCACGACTACTTCTCCTAAATTCTGAACTTCATCTGAAAGTGAAATGTCAATTGTTGTTTTACTACCAACCGTAACTTCTTTTGTTCCATAACCAATGGCACTAAAAATTAAAGTTGTATTTTTTCCAACGGATAATTTATAATTCCCTGTGGCATCGGTGCTTGTTCCCCGAGTGGTTCCCTTAATCTTAACGGCAACTCCTGCAATTCCACTGTTGGATTTATCAGAGATTGTACCTTTTAAAGTAATATCTTGGGCAAAAGTTGCGATGGAAAGAAGGGCAAAAACTAATCCTAAGCCTATTCTGGATAGCTTTTGAAATATTATAAAAGCATTTAGTCTAATTTTTTTCATAATTTTTACAATTGTTTTAATGAGTGAATATTTCGATGATGCAAAGTTTTATTATTATTCAAAGAAAAACTTTCATTTTTTTACAGCGGTGAATTTTGTAATATTTTTATGAAAAATTGACCTAATTTTACTTTCAGAATAAAAAACAAATGAATCCATTTATACTGTACCAAGAAAAGTCAAAGGAATTAGCGACTTTTCCGTACATTATTGAGTTTGCCAATCATAAAATTCAACATATTCAACTTCATTCTCAGGAAATAAAACGCAGTAAAGGCATTAAAATTTGTTTTATTACAGAAGGAAAATTTGACTGGAATATCGACGGACAGCAATATTTGCTTTATCCAAATGACACTTCTGTGACTTGTCCTTGGCAAATGATTGGTGGAAATAGAGGCGTTTTTGACATTGGTTCTTTGATGTGGATAACGATTAAACCACAAGTTTTTGAACAAAATGGCGAATTAATTTTGGGAGAGTGGAGTGGTATTTCTGAAACTGACCAACGAGTAATTGGTAAAATTTTAACCCTCAATAAAAAACCGATTTTAACCCGTTTGAAATCTTGTCAACAAATTTTCCAAAACCTGGAAATGGAATTTTATAACAAAGAATTAGGCTATCGAACTCGGATAAATCATTTAATTGATGAACTTTTAATTACGGCTATAAGACATTTAAGCAAGCAAGATAACCTCAGAAGGGACTTTCCGCAGACATTTTTAAAATTAGAACAAACCCTTAGAAATAATTTGTCTGACCCTTGGACGGTTGAAGAAATGGCAGGTTTAGTAGGCTTAGGAACAACCGCTTTCACGGAAAAAGTTAAGGCATTTTCAGGCTTTTCACCCTTAAATTATTTGATAAATATTAGAATTTCGGAAGCTATTAAATTACTCAATAGAAAAGATTTGAGCTTGACAGACATTGCCTTAGAAACAGGGTTTTATTCATCCCAACATTTTTCCTCAACATTCAAAAAACTCACAGGTTACACGCCTCGGGAATTTAGGAAAAAAGAGTAGGACAGGTTTCCAACCTGTTTTAAAAACTTTGAACTGACAGGTTAGAAACCTGTTTAAAAAACTTTGAACTGACAGGTTAGAAACCTGTCCTACTTAAAAAAATATGGATTGTCTTCTTACTATCGACATCAATACATCAGCAGTCAAAATTCACGCATTTGATATGAATGGACGGGTAATTTGCTGGAAAAAAGGCTCGTACCCAACCTTTCACCCACAACCAGATTACAGCGAACAAGACCCCGAACAAATATTTATAACAACTTTATACATCCTTAAAAATCTCTTGAATGAGCATATTCATCCGAAAAAATTTAAGGTTAAAGCCATCTGTTTCAGTTCGTCCATGCACAGCGTTCTTCCAGTCGATAAAAGTGGCAATCCGCTTGGTAATGCCATTATTTGGGCGGATAATCGAGGTGTAAAAGAGGCTGAAATATTGAAGAAATTACCACAACATGAAAGCATTTTTCATACAACGGGAACGCCTATTCACCCGATGTCCCCATTAATAAAAATCTCTTGGTTAAAAAATCATGATAAAGAAAGGTTTGCTCAAACCTATAAATTTATTTCCGTTAAAGAATACGTGATTAAACAATTAACGGGTGAATATGTAATCGATCACAGTATTGCATCTTCGACAGGGCTTTTTGATATTCATAAACTCAAATGGCATCAAGAATCCCTCAATTTTGCAGGAATTTCAACGGAAAATCTATCAGAACCAGTTTCGGTTTTTAATGATGATTTAATGCTAAAAAAAGAATATTGTGTAACCTTAGGCTTATCTCAGAAAACTAAATTAATTATTGGTTCAAGTGATGGCTGTTTGGCAACTCTGGGAGCAGGAATTATGGGCGAAGGAAAAGCAACCATTACCATCGGTTCAAGTGGGGCTGTGAGGGTTGCAGGCAGACAAGTTTTAAGAGACGAAAAGCAACGGTTTTTCAATTATTTGTTAACAGATGGTTACTATATTTCGGGTGGTCCAACCAACAATGGAGGAGTAGTCTTTGAATGGTTTGCAAGACAATTTGGCGATTTTTCGGAGGGTTTAGAATTTGACGACGTTTTGAATGATTTGTTTAAAATAGCCTCTCAGGTAAAATTAGGAGCAGATGGACTATTATTTTTGCCTTATTTATTAGGAGAAAGGGCACCACTCTGGAACGCAAATGCTCGTGGAATGTATTTCGGATTGAATATTAATCACGAACAAAAACATTTTGTGCGAGCAACGTTGGAAGGCATTTTATTTGAAATATACAGCATCGGGAAAATTCTTGAAACGCATCGAAATTTTGAAGATATTTATATTAATGGTGCCTACGCTTCGTTGCCTTTGTGGACTCAAATACTGGCAGATATGTTCGGCAAAACTGTTCATATTAACGATAATCATGACAGTGTAGCAATGGGTGCTGCACTTTTAGGACTCACAAAATTAGGAATTTATAGTAATTTGGAAGAAGCAGCAACAACGGTAAAATCAATTGAAACTTATTATCCGAACCTCAAAAATCATGATATTTACATGAAATATTTCAAGATTTTTGAAAGGTTAAGTCATAAACTTTCCGAAGATTTTGAGGAGATTGTCTTATTGCAACAAGGTTTTTAATGGGTAAAAATTTCAATTAAGTTCTAAATAAACTAATTTATAAAAAATAATGCTAACAAATTGTAGAGCGTATTGCACATTCTCTACAATTTGTTAGCATTGTTTCAATCCACTTTTATTCCTCACTCTTTCCCTTACGAGCCTGCAAGAGACCATTTTTAATCAATTCATTATTCTTCCAAATTTTCTTTTCAGATTTTAATTTCACTTTGTCTTCATCGCTAAACGCTTGTAGATCAGACAAATCTGGACAACCCGCATCCACCCATGCCGTAAACCAAAAGTCAGCAACCGTTTTGGAAGCATCTAACATTCTTTCGTTAACAGTATTTCCTAATTTTAAAGCATACGCTTTTGCAAAATCACCAGTGTAATTCTTACGCATTTGCCCAAATCTTTCCGAACGCTTAAACTTCTTTTCATCCGTAAACCCTTCCGAAGCTGATATTTCATCTGAAAGCACTTTTTCTAACATCGTATTCGACTCTCTTATTTTCACCCAGATTACTTCCAAAGGTTTTTTTAAATATTTTGCTTTATGATTTTGATAAAGATTGTAGCTCTCAATGTTCATTTCAGGAACCGTACTTTCCCAGAGTGAATGCAAACCCCTTTGATTACTCATTTGCCCATCATAATTAACCGTCGTGTGCAAGGGTACGTGTGAGTCGGCAATATAATGTCCCAAATCGGCTGAGTAATATAAGATGCTGTCTTTCAACTTATTACGAAAGGCATTTGTAAGTTTTTCCTGCAATTTCATAATTTCCCAAGGCACAGTTCCATATTTTCTCAGGGTATCAATGGAATATTTTTTGACGGCTTCATTCCAAGTTTTTGGCATTGAATCTAAGGGGTTTTTTCCAAAAATAGGTGCATCAATGTCAATAAAATGTTTAGTTGCCTCGGTTGGGTCGTCTTTACGTCGAACGTCTGGTCTAACGGAATTATAGACTAAATAATCCACATTTTTAAAGAAAAAAGTTTGAAGTTTTTTCGGAAGGGAATAAATGGCAAGTTGATGAATTGTTTTATGGGCTAAAAAACCCCACGAACAACAACTTAACACAACAACTAAGGTCGTGATTTTCAATAAAAGCGGATATCTCATACTAAAATAATAAGGTAATTTTGTTAAGAAAAGGAATATATTAAAAAATTGAATAATGAATTATCAGTAGAATGCAGTCAAAATAATGCACAATAAACGACCTATGTTTTTAATGACTTATTTAAACCTATTTGACTTTGTAGTTCAATATCAAAAGGTTAGTTCAAAATAAAGCACATCAGAAAGCGGATTATAAACATACGGTTCGGTTTTGACAAAACCTTTTGATTGGTATAGATTAATTGCCTCTTTTAAGGAAGAAATGGTATCTAATTTCATGGTTTTATAACCTACTTTTTTAGCAAAATCGATTAGTTCTTCCACCAACTTTTTCCCCAAACTTTTGCCTCTTGCACCAGGACGAACGTACAACCTTTTCATCTCGCAAACCCCTTCTCCAATAGGTTTCAAAGCAATGCACCCTAAAACTTGAGAATGGTCTTTTGCTAAAATTATGCAACCCATTGGTGGAACATAAACTTGGTGCAAGGTTTCTAACTCTTTCTCGAAATCTTGAAAACTTAAATCAACTTTTAAGAATTCCGCATATTCAATAAATATTTCTCTCACCTCTTGCAACTCTACAATCGAATATTTTACGTAATGTAATTGCATTATGTGATTAATATTTTTTAATAATCAAAGAAGTGAAAATCATTCAAAAACAAAGAATTACTTTTGAAAATGAAATTACAACAAATATTCCGAACAATCATTTACGACAATAAAATTCATCCCAAGTTTTTAAACAATTTGTCGCTCATGGAAAATTCAATATAAACAAAAAAATTTCTTCCGAACATAAAACTATGATTTTTAATTGAGTTAAAATGTGCTGATTAAGAGTTTAAAATGTATTTTGTCTTAAAAAAGAGTTTCCGAAGAAAGGAAATTTTATAATTTGTCTTTTTCTATAATTATATATAATTCGACATCTTTCGCCAGTTATACAAATTTGAAATGTTGAAATATTTAAGTTTATAAATTTTGAAAATACGTTGAAATTGATACAAAAGTGATCGTTTTTTTAATATTTATTGACTCCCATCTTTCACCTTTTTTACTTTTTCTCTCACTTTTAAACCAAAAATAATCTAATTTTGCAGATTCAAAACCTGTCAATCTGACAGAAAATCAAGA
Source organism: Arcicella sp. (assembly GCA_025354645.1). Classification (GTDB taxonomy): domain Bacteria; phylum Bacteroidota; class Bacteroidia; order Cytophagales; family Spirosomataceae; genus Arcicella. The sequence goes on from JANXML010000158.1 coordinate 80,306, forward strand.
TATGGCAAAACTTTTGAACATCATAGAGAATTATAAAAATAAAGCGAAAAGTGCATTTAAAATGGAAAATAAAGACGAATTGCCAATCGATAGCGAAGAAGTAACACAAAGTACTGACATTGTTTCAGAAGAAATTGAAACACCAATAGAGGAAGTACCTGAATTGACGGAGGCAGAAAAACTCCAAGCTGAATTGTACGAATTGAAGGATAAATATTTAAGACTTTATTCAGATTTTGATAATTTCAGAAAACGTACTGCCAAAGAAAAATTAGAAATGATTCAGTCGGCTTCTGAAAGAGTAATTGTGGATATAATTCCTGTGATTGACGACATCGAAAGAGCAACTGCAAACGCACAAGAAGGAGAAATTACAGAAGGTATATCTCTGATTTTCAACAAGTTATTCAATACGTTGGCAGTAAAAGGTTTAAAAGTGATGGATGCCAAAGGAGCAGTTTTTAATGCTGATTTACATGAAGCCATTACACAATTTCCCGCCCCAACCGAGGAAGACAAAGGTAAGGTTTTTGATGTAGTTGAAAAAGGATATTTTTTAAATGATAAAGTAATTCGATTTGCAAAAGTCGTAGTCGCTAATTAGGTTTTAGGGCTTAGGTTTTAGGGGTTAGTTGTTCAAGTTATTGAATGATTTAACTTTTATCTAAAACCTAATCCCCAACACCTAACCCCTAATAAAGTTATGGCAAAAAGAGATTTTTACGAAGTTTTAGAGATTTCTAAATCAGCTTCGGAAGACGAAATAAAGAAGGCTTATCGAAAGATGGCAATTAAGTTTCACCCTGATAAAAACCCTGGCGATAAAGCCGCAGAGGAAAAATTCAAGGAAGCTGCGGAAGCGTATGAAGTTTTATCGGATGATAAGAAAAAGGCTCAATACGATCGTTTTGGACATGCTGGCATGGGCGGAGCCGCTGGTGGTGGAGGTTATGGAGGGCAGGGAATGAATATGGAAGATATTTTCAGTCAATTTGGAAATATTTTTGGTGGTGGCGATGAAAGTCCTTTCGGCAATATGTTTAGTGGCGGTGGTCAGCAACAACGTAGAATGCGAAAAGGAACTGACCTAAGAATCAAACTAAAACTCAACTTAGAAGAAGTTGCGAATGGCGTTGAGAAAAAAATCAAAGTTAAACGCCATGTCACCTGTAAAGCCTGCACAGGGAATGGTGCAAAAAATGGAACTGAATTAAGCACTTGCCAAACCTGTGGTGGGGCGGGTCAAGTTCGTCGAGTGCAACAAACCATGTTAGGGCAAATGGTTACTACTTCTCCGTGTCCAACTTGTAATGGTGAAGGCAAGCAAGTGAAAACACGTTGCGATGTGTGTTTTGGCGAAGGTCGTGTTTTAGAAGAAGAAATCATTCCAATCAAGATTCCAGCGGGTGTTGCCGATAACATGCAATTGTCGATGTCGGGCAAAGGAAACGTTCCTCCACGTGGTGGTGTTGCGGGAGATTTATTGATAATCATAGAAGAAGAACCAGATGAAGTTTTGCACAGAGATGGCACAAACGTAATATTTGACCTTTATTTGAACTTTGCCGATGCTGCCCTGGGAACATCAATTGAAGTGCCAACCATTGGTGGAAAAGCCCGAATAACGATTGAACCTGGCACACAAGCAGGAAAAATTCTACGTTTGAAAGGCAAAGGAATAAAAGAATTGAATGGTTATGGCGTTGGTGATGAATTGATTCATGTGAATTTGTGGACTCCCAAAAATCTCACAAAAGAAGAAACCGATATGTTGGAAAAAATGCGTACTTCGCCAAATTTTGAACCCAAGCCAAGCAAAACTGATAAAAATTTCTTCGAGAAAATGAAAGATTTTTTTAATTAAATAACCCTTTAAAAAACATAGATATTATTTATTTAGAGAATTAATATTATGATTGAAGTTTCATCTAATTCTATAAGCATTTAATCATAAATGCCCTGAAATTACAATTTGAGGGCATTTTTTATGGACTTTTCTTAGAAATGAAACTAAACATTTGATTTTTCGTTATGTATTCGGAAAACAATTTTCCAATAATCATCAAATCAATCAACCACTTATTAGTGAGATATAGAACAACTATTAAAACAATTGTTCCTAAATCTTTCTATGTGGTTTCAAAATCCATTAACAAAAATGAAAAAATTACTTTTATTGGCAACATTTGCCCTTGGTGCTTTCATGAGCAATGCTCAACACGACATGAGTAAAGACAAAGCAAAGATGCCTTCACCTCCAGCCTCTGCTTCGGCAACTGTTTCGAGTGGTGCAAATCTTACAATCAATTATTCTCAACCAGCTGTGAAAGGGCGTAATGTATGGGCGGGTGACCTTGCTCCTTACGGGAAAGTATGGCGTACAGGGGCAAATGATGCAACAACTTTCGATGTAAGCAAAGATGTAATGATTAACGGGAAAGCCTTAAAAGCTGGCAAATATGCCCTTTTTACTATTCCTGGCGAAAAAGAATGGACAATTATTTTCAATAAAACGCCAAAACAATGGGGTGCATATAGCTATAAAGAAGCGGATGATGTTTTGCGTGTAACGGCAAAATCAGAAGCAAATGAAATGATGGAGAGATTCACGATTAAAGCTGAAAATTCAGGCATGGTAATGATGATGTGGGATAAAGTGAAAGTTGGTTTTATGGTTAAGTAATTAATTGGTTATTCTTCACAAAAAGGGTCGTTTGATTAAATCAAGCGACCCTTTTTTGTGTATTATTTTAATTAATATTGGGTTTTAATGAATGTTTTTCTACTTTTGAACATCAATTAAAATTTTGAAGTAATAAAAAAACATTTTATATTTCTTCATTTGTTATATTTAAAAACTACTGGTTTGAAATATTTTTATTCTGTTTTTACAACTCAACAAAATAATAGAGTTTTCGGTCTCGATTTATTAAGAGCAATTGCTATTTTACTTGTATTATTTATTCATGGATTTGATCCTTTTTTGGCTGAATACTTTCCGAATCTCCGATTACTTATTTTTATGGATGGAGTTGATTTATTTTTTGTTTTAAGTGGCTTTTTAATTGGGTCGATTCTATTAAAACAATTTATCAATATCACTAATTATAATCCTAAAATCATTTTTTCATTTTGGAAAAGACGATGGATGCGTACACTCCCTAATTATTACTTTATCCTCTTCTTAATTTTATTTGTACCAGTAATTATCCCGTTTTTTAAAGGTAAAAGCACTTTAATTCCTTTTGAAACCTGGGGTAGTTTTTTAATATTTTCTCAAAATTTATTCACGCCACAAGTAGATTTTTTTTCTGAGGCTTGGAGTTTAGCAGTTGAAGAATGGTTTTATTTAATTACTCCAATAATCTTGTTTTTATTCTACATAATTTTTAGAAATATCTACTCCAAAAAAATAATATTTCTAATGATGATTGTATTTATAGTGTTGGGAATTTCAATATTTAGGTATCGTTTGGGACTGAATTTAAGCGGTAAAATCTTGGATTGGGATAAACATATTAGAAGAGTTGTATTCAGTCGTTTTGACTCAATTATGTTTGGAGTATTAGCGGCTTATATTAAATATTTTTTTCCAACTTTTTGGAAAAATGATTCTCTTTTACCTTACTTTAATTTAACAGGTATTTTTTTAATATTCATCACTCACTATTTATATTTATATGCCATCGATAATAACACAAATTTGTTTATGAATACCTTCTATTTTAGTTTTTCTGGAATTGGAGTGATGCTGATTTTACCGCAAATGAGTTATTTAAAAAAACCTCCTAATCATGGAATTAAAAGCATTTTAGGGAAGTTTATTACACACATAAGTTTAATTTCTTATTCGTTATATTTAACGCATGGATACTTAATTTTGGGACATTTATTACGCTATAAAATTGAATATTTTGATAAATATTTGCCTCATTTACCCCTAATTGGAATTATGTATTTTATGACGTATTTATTCATTTCGATAATAGTATCTACATTTCTTTATTATACAATTGAAAGAACATTTATGAACATGAGAAGTAAGGAGTTATAGTTTTGTATATATTAAAAAAAGAGAAGCTCTTTGGAAATTTCCAATGGCTTCTCTTTTTTTAATATATACATTCTGAAACTCAGTTTTTATTCAACTGGAATATTTGCTTCGTGTCCTGAAAACTTATAAACTTCTTTCCTTATTTCTGATTCACTTCCAATCATTAAATATGAGGTTATATCTTTTACGTAATTCCCTCTATTTGGTATTGAAAAATCAACAAATGGTTGAAAAAATGTTGCACCGCTATTAAATTCGGTTCCTGGACCATTTCCTGGATATACTTCTATTTGTTTGAATACAAAATAAGTCGTATTTCCAGTATTACTTGTAGCACTATAAACGCCAATTCCAGAATTAGGTTTTTGATCATCATACACCATTCCCCAATGCTCAGTTGTGTGTGCCTCAGCCGTATTCTGTCCCATATTGATAATAGGTAAATTACCTCCTTGTGTAGGCAAAAATGACCAGGGAGTATTTCCTGCGTATGTTTTATATTTATTAAGCGTATTTACAATAAAACATGAAGGAGCTCCTGCACCATCAAATCCTGCTCCATCCCATTGACCATCAGTTCTGAAACTGGTATAACGATAATCAATTTTTACAGAACGTCCTATAATTGTATATGTAGCCTCAATGTAGGTGTCAGATAATTTTGCCGATAAAGGATAATGAATAGGTCTCATTTTTACGTAATAACCATTTGGAATTGCATGATAATCAATTAAAGTTGCTGCATGATTTAGAAAATCACCACCTTGAATTACATTATAACTGGTTGGCATTCCAGGCTGACCAGATCCTGACACTTCACCTCCTTGACTGTATCCATCTTTCTTTTGATAAGCATCCAATGTTACTTGAAAACCACCATCGTATCCATTATAAACCAAATTAGTTGTTGCATTAATTAAGGAAGCCCACGCTAATTGTCCTCCACGTTTTAGGTTTATACCAATCTTAATCTTATCATTCGTCAGCCAAACCATATCATTCACAGGGTCATAGCGAGGTTGATTCGTAAAGATTACTGGTAAATTAATATTTCCATCGTAATAACTCGGTGGATGACCATCTGAAAAATAATAAGCTGGTTTATTCGGTTCTATTATCGAAACACCTATAGTTGAGACAGATGCCTGCACACTAATCGAATTACTTGCGACAGAAATTGCGTTGTTAACAGAACGTTTTATCGTATATACATCACCTTTAACGGGTTGACTTTCGGTATAATTTGTACCACTAATATTCAAACTAACGCCATTTTTATACCAAGAAATTACACCTGTGCCTGATGCAGTGAATGTTACTGAAACATTCTCTATTACATTCACAGGACTTGAATCTAATACCGGTGGCGTAACAGCTACTGGTGTTGCTGATTCAACCGTAATCGCATTACTTGAGGCGGAAATTACATTGTTTACCGATCGTTTTGCCGTATAAACATCCTCTTTAATGGGTTGACTTACGGTGTAATTTGTACCACTAATATTCAAACTAACTCCATTTTTATACCAAGAAATTACGCCTGTGCCTGATGCAGTGAATGTTACTGAAACATTTTCTATTACATTCACAGGATTTGAACTCAACACTGGAGGTGTTAAACCTGTTGGTGGGGTTGACGCTTCAACGGTAATGCTGTTACTAATGGCAGAAAATACATTGCTAACGATGGCTCTTGCGGTGTAAACATCCCCTTTCACAGGCTGGCTTACGGTATAGCTTGTGCCATTAACATTTATGTTTACATCATTTTTATACCAAATAATTGTACCTTGTCCTGTTGCCGTAAAAGTTACGGAAACACCTTCTAAAACAGGGGTAGGATTTGAACTTATCACTGGCGGTGAAACACTGGCTGGATTAGGATTCGCTCCAACCGTAATTGCATTACTTGCCGATGATAATGTACTATTCACAGTTGATTTGGCAGTATAAATATCGCCTTTCACGGGTTGGCTTACTGTAAAGTTTATAACATTTGTATTTAAGATTACTCCATTTTTATACCAACTAATTGCCCCTGTTGCCGTTGCGATGAATGTTACTGACGATCCTTCCGTAACGTTCGTAGGATTTGAAGTTAAAACAGGGGGTGAACCTATTATTGGATTTGGGTCTGCAAGAACGGTAATAGTATTACTCGCAACTGATAAAATACCCTCTAAACTTGCTTTGGCTGTATAAATATCACCTTTCACAGGCTGGCTTACGGTATAACTTATTCCGCTAACGTTTAAACTCACCCCGTTTTTATACCAAGTTATTGTTCCAGTTCCCGTAGCGGTGAACGTTACAGATTTTCCTTCTATAACGCTCGTTAGGTTTGAAGTTATTGAAGGGGGTGGTGTGATGGGATTTCCAAATAAATTTAATTTGCTGGCAGTTGACTTGAATACAAGATTTCCAAAACCTGTCCAAGCTAACCATTTTGCCGTACACAATGAATTTATTGTAATGAAATGATTAGGACGAATAATTACTGAATCAATCGGTAAAGGCACCCGTAGAATATCCCAAGTTGTGGCATCTTCCCAATTTCCAGTTTTCACGCTGATGGCAATTGGTGGTTTAATGGAAACCGAAATATCAAGACTTTTTCCACTCACGCAATTTTCATTATTACATTTAGCGTAATATGAGGTAGTAACGGTTGGAGAAACTGGCATACCAACTGATTGATTATCAGAGGTTTTATACCAAAACAATGTTCCATTACATCCATTGGCGGTTAAAGAAATTGAATTTCCCAAAACTACACTCGCCGTTGATTCAATCGTGGGCGGGACTGATTCAACAATTTTTCCGTAAGATGTTGCAACACCAATACATGAATTCAATCCTACGGCGGTTAATTTATAAACGCCAGTGTTTAATAAAGTGGTAGGATAAATAACTGGATTTTGGAGTGTTGAAGTAAAGTTATTGGGTCCCGTCCAAGCGTAAGAACTTATGCCTGAAGTTGCACTCGTATAGGAAGCAGCAAACAAAAGAGCATCACCCAAACATACTGCCGAATTGGAAGCAATTGAAATATCTGGACCGTATTTTAACGTAACATTTTTGGTGGCACTAACCATACAGGAATTGTTAAAATTATCCTTAAAAGTTGCCTTTATGATATAAATTCCCACATTTACTGCTCGGAAATTTGGTACAGTCGCAGTGGCATGACCACAAATAAAATTAGAATCACAAACTGCAATTGCACTGCTGGTAAATCCATTTGGTCCTGACCATGTATAATTTTTGAAATTAGCTCCTCCGATTGCCCAATCAAGTGTGTAAGGGGTTCCTTCACATATGGTTCCTGTGGGTGATAAGGCTGGAACATTTGGTGGATTTCCAACGGCAATACTTACCGAAGTAGTTCCTGTGCAACCAGTGATGGCATTGGAGGCAATTACCGTATAATCTCCATCATGATAAGTTGTTAAGTTATTATTAGCGGTAAATGCAATTCTCGAAATACTTTGCCCAGTGGCTGTAAAAGAATTTGGACCACTCCACAAATAAGTCATGCCCGAAGCAACGGATGTTGTGGCAGTAAGATTAATGGTTCCATTAAAACAAACCGCAACGTCACCTGCAACATTCAGACTCTGTAATGATTGACCAATTGTCACCGAAGTAGTACCGTTGGTAGTGCAGTTGTTAATATTAGTAATCAAAACCGTGTAAACCCCTACTTTTGCGGATGTCAAGTTTGGAATAATTGGAGTTTGTGAGGTAGAAGTGAAACCATTCGGTCCTGTCCATGAATAAGTTAAGTCTGTATCGTCAGTAATAACCGCTAATTCCAAATCACTATTTAAACATGAAGAAGCCGAAGGAGGAATTACAATATTATCAAAATTGCTCACGATGACGGTATGCACTTTTCTTGCACTCACACAAGTTGTTCCTTGTTGGCATTCTGCAAAATAATCGGTTGTGATGGCGGGAGCAATGGTTGTATTGGAAATAATATTACCTCCTATCTCTGAATCATACCATTTCACAGCTCCTTGACTGCAGTTGGCAGAGAGAACTTTTGATTGCCCTTTACAAATAACCTGCGATAAAATAGTTGTAGGAGCAGGAATAGTAGTTATTGAAATATTGAACCCATTATCGGATGAAGTTGTGAGTGGGCTTGAGGCTTTCAATCTAATCCGATAGGAATGACCAACGGGCATATCAGTCGGAATTTTAAAGTTTATCGAACTCGAACCCGTTGCGGAACTTATGAGTTTTCCAATAATTGTTGGAGACGTGAAACTGCCGCTTGAATCAGAAAGTACGACTGAAAATACGTTATTAGCATTATAAACACCATTTGCTTGGCAAACAATTAGAGAATTTTCTCCAGTGCAGTAGGAAGTTTTTAAGGTAGTATTGATAATAAGTTGATTGACAACAATATTTTCAAATACGAAAGAAGTTTTGAAATTTGAACCAACTAAACCTTGGTTAATACACTTTTTTGGATTTAAATTATCCGAAGAGCGTGCCTTTGGATGGGTTGAATAATCGAAAAAATCATCCATTCTGCTACTTGAATACGAGTAGCAATTTTGAAAAAGCATCAAAAACAAGAAGAATGATTTTGAAAAATTGTTAATAAATTTAATATTTAAAAACTCATTTGGCGGTATGTTTTTTATAATAGCATTTATTTTCATGGGGTACGTATTTATTTTAGCAAAATATAATTTTTTAGTGTGTTTAGTGAAAAAAAGTTTAGCAATAAAATAAAAATATTGTAGATGAAAGAGTTAAAATCAACTTTAATTGACTTGAATTCCATACCATTAAATATTTAGCAATTGTCGAGCCAAATTTTCAGAAACAATATTAAAAATTAGGGGAAAGGGTACTTTTTGATTAAAAAATTAAGAGGAGTGAATAAAAATCAGTAGTTGTACTTACACAATTAAAATTAGTTTTTTTTAAGTGTAGATGAACGACAAATGTTACTTATTGAAGTAGAAATTTGATTGTACAAAAGTGGCAAATTAAAGACCAAAAATGATTGTATTGAAGTTAAATATTTTAAACTTTATTATTTACTATTTTTAAGGTGAAACAAAAAAATAACTATCTGAAAATCAGATAGTTATTTTTTTGAAATTGTTAAATAAATTTACATAAATGAAATAATTTTGTTTTTTTTGATTAAAAATTCTTTCTCGTAAAAGCTAAAATTCATAAATTAGATATTAAGAAAAAGAAGTAATTTTATTTCGATTATTAATATTTGATTTCATGCTAATGCTATAATTATAAAACAAAATCATTTTCTCAAAATTCGCATAAAAACGTCTTCAAGCATTCCTGCCATATTAATTTTTATTTTGTAATTACTTGTATCTAAGCCTTTTGCATTATATTTTGAAATCCAAATTTCTTTGAAGCCCAACTTTTCAGCCTCTGAAATCCTTTGCTCAATCCGATTTACCGCTCTAATTTCTCCACCCAATCCAACCTCGGCGGCAAAGCATATTTTGGAAGGAATACTTAAATCTTCGTATGACGATACAATTGAGGCACAAACCGCCAAATCAACTGCGGGGTCTTCTACTTTCAAGCCCCCCGCAATATTCAAAAATACGTCTTGATTACCCAATCTGAATCCTCCTCTTTTCTCCAAAACCGCCAATAACATATTCAAACGCTTGGCATCAAAACCAGTTGAACTTCGTTGTGGAGTTCCATACGTGGCAATTGAAACCAATGATTGTGTTTCAATTAAAAGTGGACGATTTCCTTCCAACATTGCTCCAATTGTTATGCCAGAAAAATCTTCGTCTCTTTGGGAAATCAAAATTTCAGAAGGATTAGAAACTTCTCTCAGACCCGAGTTCAACATTTCATAAATACCTAATTCAGAGGTACTTCCAAAACGATTTTTTGTTGTACGGAGTATTCTATACGCCATGTGACGGTCGCCTTCAAATTGCAAAACCGTGTCAACCATATGTTCTAAAACCTTTGGACCAGCCAATGAACCGTCCTTCGTAATATGCCCAATCATAAACACGGGCGTACCAGATTCTTTCGCAAATTTCATCAATTCAGCGGCACATTCCTTCACTTGCGAAACACTTCCAGCCCCAGATTCAACGAAAGAAGATTGCAGCGTTTGGATGGAGTCAATTATCAAAATATCAGGTTCAAACTCTTCAATTTGCTTAAAAATATTTTGTGTTTGAGTTTCAGTTAATATAAAGCAATTAGTACTTTTATTCTCCAAACGTTCTGCCCGCATCTTTATTTGTTGTTCAGATTCTTCTCCCGAAACATACAAAACACGATGGTTATTCAACATTAAAGCTATTTGGAGCATTAACGTTGATTTACCAATACCAGGCTCCCCTCCTATCAAAACCATAGAACCCAACACAATTCCACCCCCTAAAACACGGTTTAATTCCGCATCTTGGGTTAAAATTCGTGGTTGTTCTTCAAAATTTATTTCTTGAATAGCTCTCGGTTTCGTAGCTGCTTTCGTGGTTGTAGATACTTTCCAAGAACCTTTGGTTGGTTCTTCCTTTTGAACAACCTCCTCAACAAAGGTATTCCATTCGCCACATGAAGGACATTTTCCTAACCATTTAGGGGCTTGATGTCCACAATTTTGACAGAAAAATGATGTTTTTACTTTTGCCATTGCTTTTTTTAGGTATGAGGTAGTAGGTATGAGATATGAAGTAGAGATTATGACATTATACCTCATATTTCATACTTACTACCTCATACTTAGTCTTCACCAAATACTAAATTATACCAAAATTTTGATTAAACAGATACAAACAAATAAGATATTCTCGTTATGTTTCTAGCACAATAAAAAATTTATCAATATGAACAAAAAACTGTTATTCTTACTTTCCGTTTTAGCTTTTGCAAAAGGAAATGCTTCATTCGCTCAATTTACCGTCGGAATTAAAGGTGGCGTAAATCTCTCTCAATTAAAAACAGATTTTAAAACACAATCGTTCGGAGATAATTTACAACAAAGTTTAGACACAAAAACAGGTTACGTTGGTGGAGTTTACGTGAGAATTGGCAACAAGTTCTTTATTCAACCTGAATTCATTTTTTCTGCAAAAGGTGGTAGTGTCAATATTTTAAAAGGCGGCACAACCAGTACTTCACAAACCGTTGCCATTGAATATACAAATTTTGATATTCCCTTAATGATTGGATTTAAAGTTGGACCTTTACGCCTAAATGCAGGACCAATGGCATCATTTAAAGTTTCTGACAAAGGATTGGATGAAGCATTGAAGGCATATTCAACTAATGTAAGTGAGTCATTTAAAAATGCCTCTTACGGATATCAAGCAGGCGGGGGATTAGATTTGGGAGCGTTATCCTTGGATTTGAGATACGAAGGAAGCCTTTCGGAAGTAACTGGAAATACTTTTAATAACATTAATTTTACCCAAAAAGGAAATCTTTGGCAATTGACTTTGGGTTTACGTCTGTTGTAATTAGAAAAAAAGATTGCAAAACTGATTCGAACTACCATTCTGTTTTTGCAATCTTTGTCTTAAACAGTTTATCAATTTATTCGTTAATTTTTGATTTTTTTGCTATGTCTCTCAATGATTTTAAATACAATCCTTCCACTTTTTCTCTTGCCCAATCCGTTTTTCTCAGAAAATTTAAACTTGATTTAATGCTTGGGTTTTCATTGAAACATTTGATATTAATTCGAGTTCCCAAATCTTCCCAACCATAATAATTAACTAAATGCTCCACAATTGAAGCCAATGTGATGCCATGAAGCGGATTATTTTTTTGTTTTTCCATAGTTCTCTTTATAATTTGAATTCAAAGTTACGATGCGTAATTTTGTAAACCATAATCGTATTACAAAACTGAATGCAAAACCCACATCAACCCGTTTATTTTCCTAATCTCAACGGAGTACGTTTTATTGCTGCCTTTTCTGTGTTGATTCACCACACTGAACAAATTAAATATTTGATGGGTTTAGACAACATTTACGGTAATTATTTTATTAAGAATTTAGGAAAATTAGGAGTCGGATTATTCTTTGTTTTGAGCGGTTTTTTAATTACCTACTTATTGTTGAGCGAAAAAAAACGTCGAGGAGATATTTCTACAAAAGACTTTTACATCCGCAGAGTTCTCAGAATTTGGCCTCTCTATTTTATTATTGTTATTTTAGGTTTTTTTGTATTTCCAATCATTCCAATTTTTAAGGAACCCCTCAGAAACCAGTATTATTTTGATGCTGATTTTTTCAAAAGATTACCCTTCTTTTTATTGTTTTTGCCCAATTTAGGGTTCGTTTTTTTCCGTTCGCCCTATCTGTGTGCCCAAACGTGGTCTGTGGGTGTCGAAGAGCAATTTTACGCCATTTGGCCTTGGATTATTAAAAGTAAAAATCCCGTAAAAACTTTCTTTAAGTTGCTCATAATTTTTTTATTAATAGTAGGTATAATCTGGATTTATGTATTCAAAGTCAGCGATTTATCTGAAATAGATAAACAAAAAATTCAAGCAGGATTGGAATTATTTTTCAGTCAATTCAGAATATTAACCATGGTTATTGGAGGGATTGGAGCGTATTTGGTATTCAGTAAAAAGGTTGAAATTTTAGGTATTTTATTTAGAAAAGACGTTCAAATTATTGTTTATTTTATCTTGTTTTTAATGTTAGGAACTGGGTTTCATATGCCAGGTTTTAATATGGAATTTTATGGCATTTTCTTCTGCTTTTTTGTCTTAAACGTTTCGCAAAATAAAAATTCCATTTTTTATCTTGAACAAAAGATTATTCATTATTTCGGTAAAATATCGTATGGAATATACATTTATCATCCTGCCGTAATTGTGTTGTGCATAAATTCAATTCATTACTTTTTAGGGAAAAAACTATCAAACACAAACTTCAATTTATTACTTTATTTATCAGCATTTATCTTAACCATTTTGGTCTGTGAATTTTCTTTTCGTTTTATTGAAACGCCGCTTTTAAAATTAAAGGATAGATTCAACCGTTAAACAAAAAAAGCTCAAACCTGATTTTAGGTTTGAGCTTTTTTACATAAATTGTATTCTATTTCTTATCCAGTAATTTTCCTTGCAAGTCAATAATTTGCTTTTGCATATCAATCACTTCATCCGCCTTTATTGCCACGTACCCAGTTCGAGGCTCCTCCACAACCGACATATTTTTAATGGTTGTCTCGCCTGCAAGATAGGCAACGTTCACATCTAATGTTGAAGCTATTCTACTTAATTGAGAATACTTTGCATCGTTCCTGTTCAAAATTGCGTGCAAAGTAGCTTCCGTAATTTTTGATTGAATAGCTAATTGTAGTAGCGTAATTCCCTTTTCTGCTACTAATACTCTTATTCTGTCTTCAATTCGTTTCATAGTACTTGAAAGTGGTAAAGAAATTTATTTAAGATTTGAGGTAAAAAATTTAAAAATAAATTTCAATAATTTATTAGATTTAATTTTGAGTTATACTCATAAAATTATAGTTTTGTATAGTTTTATGAATATATGATTTTTAATGAGTTAATAAGTACATTTCATTAGGACAATTAGTAGTAAAATGCTTAAATAAAAATTCAATTTCTTTCACCACTGTATATTTAATTGTCTAACAGAAATTGTTAGGCACAAATATAATTATTTAATCACAATATGCCTCAAAATGATTTAAAAAAAACGTCCGAAATCCTAAAAAATAGGGTTGAATTTTGCAAAAAAAAACTTCCAAATAATTGGAGACAACAAATTATTGTAATTGCTCCAGAATATGACAGTTTGAAAGGGGCAAGATTAATGGATAATGTATTTAAACTTCGTTCATCAGATTTAAGATTAACTGAATTAATTGAACAAATAGCGGAGGATCATAAAATTGAAGAAAATGCGGTAGTGATTAAAAAAGAATCCATGGACAGTAATATTTAATAACGAACTTTTACGTTAAATGTTTGTCCTGTGTTGTGAAATTATTGCGATACGATAGTGGCGGCTATCATCAATACAATGAACTTCACAGGACAAATATAAATAAAATAAAAAGCCACATAATATTAACGATTATGTGGCTTTTTTAGTGGATAACATGAAAATTCTTTGTTAAAATAAAAAAATAGTCTTAAAACGTTGAAAATTGTTTACTTAATGTTCAACTTTTCAAGTTCAATGATTTCGCCAGTCTCTTTCTTTTTCAATATTATTTTTGTGTCGCCATTTGAAAGAATCTCGTCTTTAATAAACCAATGTTCAGCATCATATTCTTGATAAACTGATGGTTTCGACAAACCAACTTGCCCCCGCCATTCTGGAAGATTCACGGGTTCCCACAATTTTGTTTTGGCTGATTTATAAGCCGCATCAATGATTGCATTCACCACATAGCCATCATAAAATGATTCGTTTGGTAATCGCTTCTCTTCTATGGCATTAAACATATCTGTAAACATGTGTGTATATCCCAATTCATGTGCTTCATCACCCACTGGAAATAGCCAACCCGTTGCAGATTCAGCCTTTTCAGCCACATATCCACCTTCACCTTTGCCCGTAGTGAACATCTCAAAACCTGTTCTTAAAAACGAATTCACCCAGATTGTTCCTTCCGTTCCCATCACTTCATCACGCAAATCCATCCCTCCTCGAAACGTCCACGATACTTCAAATTGACCGATCGCTCCGTTTTCATACTTCACTAAACCGATGGCATGGTCTTCTGCATCAATGGGTTTCACTTGCGTATCTGCCCAACACATCACTTCAACGGGTTTAATATCTTTTCCAATAAAATTTCTGGCAATTTCAATGCAATGACAACCCAAATCAAGGATTGCTCCGCCTCCTGCCATTTCAATATTCCAAAACCAATCTGAATGTGGACCTGGGTGAGTTTCACGAGATTTTGCCCAAAGTACCCGACCAATTGCTCCGTCTTTAACACTTTGAACGGATTTTAAGAACTTTGGCGTGTAGCAAAGGTCTTCTAAATAACCTCCAAAAACACCAGCTTCTTCACAAGCCTTGGTCATTCTGAGAGCTTCCTGTGCATTTCTCCCAAGTGGTTTTGTACATAAAACTGCCTTTTTATGTTTCACGCAAAGCATAACTGCCTCTTCGTGAATGTGATTTGGAAGGGCAATAACCACAACTTCAGTTTCAGCATGAGCAATGGCTTCTTCCATTGAAGTAGTAAAATGAGCAACCGAATAATCGCTTGCGAAACGTTTTGCTGTTTCTTCTTTACGAGCATAAACTACCTCCACACGGTCACGACCACGTTGTCCATGCAATGAATCTGCGTAGAATCGTCCAATGAAACCACCACCAAGAATACAAACTTTTGCCATAATTAATTAGATTTGAGCTGACAGTTATAAGCAATTAACTTCAAATGTTCAGCAATTTATTAATGAAAATGTTTTTTTAATAATTGGAATTTACATTCATTTCACTGCTTAAAGTATATCACTCGCAGCTTTGACATTGTTATCCTTAAAAAATATAATAAATAATACTAAAACAACCGCTGCAATACCCGCAGGGATCATCCAAACGCCATTCCAATTGTGATTAATTACGCCAGAAACATCCGTATTTGTGTATTTATCCAAGACAATTCCAGACAGTTTTGAGCCAATACCCATCCCAATTCCGTAAGTTGCTAAGGTAATAAGTCCTTGTGCCGAACTCTTAATTTTTTCTCCAGCTTTGTTGTCAGTATAGATTTGACCTGTAACGAAGAAAAAATCATAACAAACTCCGTGAAGCACAATTGCCAAGTATAAAATCCATTCTGAGGTAATTCCATCACCATTTCCAAAACAGATAAACCGCACAATCCAGGCAATTAAACCTACAATAAGCATTTTCTTGATGCCAAATCTCTGCAATGCAAAAGGTATTAAAAGCATAAAAAACACCTCAGAAGCCTGTCCAAGCGACATTTTGTTCTCCACGTTTGTCATGTGAGATTCAGTTAACGACAAATTGGCATGAGCATAATAGAACGCCAAAGGAATACAAACCAATACTGATGAAATAAAGAAAATAGTAAAAGAACGATCTTTGAAAAGCACAAAAGCATCAGTACCTAAAATCTGAGACACTGTTGCTGGTCCCGTAGCTTTTGGTGGCGTATCGGGCAAAGTAAATGAAAATAATCCCCAAGCAAGCGAAGTGAACATGGCAACTTGAAAAATTTCTACTTTGTCACCCAAACCATAAAAACCAATAATATTAGTAACAACAATCCAAGCAATTGTTCCTAAAACTCGAATAGGAGGAAATTCTTTTCCAGGCTCACGCATTTGATTCATTGCGATGGAACTCGAAAGTGCTAAATTAGGTGCAAACGTTAATGTATAAGCCAATATATACCAAAAGAAAGTATCAGGATTTTGATTTTGAATTAATAAATACAGAACTCCTGCACCCAATATATTTAGAACACCCATTACTTTTTGTGCCGAAAAGAACCGATCTGCAATCATTCCAACAAAGAATGGAGCAATGATTGAAGCAATTGAAAAGGTGGCATAAGCACTTCCAATTTGGTCGCCCGAGGCTTTTAGGGTTGTAAAGAGGTATTTTCCCATTTGTCCATACCAAGCTCCCCAGGTGAAAAACATCAAGAACATCATCAACATCAATTGAATGCGAGTGGTTAATTTCATAGTTTTTGTTAAGTTGAAAATTTAGATTTAATTTGGATACGAAAATTAATATATCTTTTAATAAAATCTATCATGATTTTATTAAAAAGTGCATATCAAGTAAATTGATACAGATTTTGTGATAAGTAATTAATTACCAGTCTTCGTTGTGTCAAGGAAGTGATAAAAAAATTATTTAAAAAAAAACTTTAAATATACTTGTAGATATAACATTCATTTATCATATTTACGTAGAAATAGATTTATGTGTGATGTAAACGTTCCTTGCTTTTTGCTTTAAACAGATGTAGTTTTTTTTTATAACATCGAAAGATTCTGTCAGTTTTGTGTTTGTATTATTCTATTACACAGGGTTTTAGTTCAACAACATTAAAATTCCAAAAAACTGACATGAGGTTACGATTGTCCGCCACCAAATCGTAGCAATAATGGGGCATAGCACCGCCAAGTTATGTCCCTATTTTTTCAGATGACAAATCCGCCAAGTAAAACGTATGTTGTGGGGCGGGGCGGCGTTCTGTCCCACAACTGGTCCGATTGTTAATTAATTTTTATTGAATTACAAATGTCTTAAACTTCTCTCTTAAAAACATTTTACGCATAAATTAATCGTTCTTCATTTTTAATAACTCTTTTTTAAAATCCTCAAATTCTTCTTGCAAGATAATCACTTTACTTTCAAAACTTTGAAAGTCGCAGTGCTTTGCCTTTTCTTCAATTATTTTGGTTATTTCGTGCAAACGCATAGCACCTAAAGTGCCAGCATTTCCTTTTAGAGTGTGTAATTCCCCTTGAACTTGTTTGCAATTATTGGTTTTATAACCTTCAATGGCATTTGCAATTTGCTCGGTTGCTTCTTCTTCAAAACCTTCCAAGATTGATGTTACAAAACTCATATCACCGCCAACACTTTCCAAAAGTTGTTTGATTATTTCTGGGTCAAGGACTTGGAAATTATTCAGTTGTTGAATTATTAAATTGTTAAGTTGTTGGGCTGTTGAATTGTCAAGTTTTTGACTTATTAAAGAATCTTGTTTATCTAATATCGGTTCGATGCCCGACTGTTTACTGGAAACTGATAGCGGTTCGCCGCCCGACTGTTCACTGCTCACTGATAACTGCTTTCCCACCCATTCTGCAACTTTTCTTACCAAAATCTCCGCTCGAATCGGTTTTGGAATGTAATCGTTCATACCATTAGCCATAAAACGGTCACGGTCTTCCTTCATTGCGTAGGCAGTCATGGCAATTATTGGTGGAATATTGGTATTCAAATTTCGCAGATGTTGGGTTGTTTCAACGCCGTCCATTTCTGGCATTTGAATATCCATAAAAATAATGTCAAAAGGTTTATCTAAGATTGAAGCCTGAACTAATTTAATAGCTTTTTGACCAGAATCTGCCGTAATGACCTCACAGCCCGACTTTCTAAGTATTTCGCTTGCAACTTTTCTGTTCGTTGCATTATCATCAACTACCAATAAATAAGGATGATATGTATCAAAATGATTGATAATCTTGTAAACTGGTTCGTCTTTTTTAGCCATCATCGGACTAATATCCGTCTGTTTAATTTCAATCGTAAACCAGAAAGTTGAACCTTTTCCCCACTCGGAGGTCACTCCTACTTCCCCTTTCATCATTCTGCATAATTCTTTGGAAATTGCTAAACCCAAACCCGTTCCACCAAAAGATTTTTTTGTTGAATTATCCACTTGTTGGAAAGCGTTAAAGAGCATTTTTAGATTTTCCTCCGTAATTCCAATACCAGAATCAATAATTTCAACTTTTATCCGATTAAATTTCCCCCTTTTTTCTATTAAACTTGACCTAATTATTACAGTTCCGTTCTCAGTAAATTTTAAGGCATTCGAAGTAAAATTAGAGAGAATTTGAAGTAACCGAGTTTCATCAGTAATGACAAATTCAGGCAAATTATCATCAAATTCAGTAATAATTTTATTATTTTTAGCACTTGCAACTTGATTAAAAAGGGATTGCAATCTATCAAAAACGTCTTTAAAAACCAATGGTGCTTCATTGAGAGCCATTTTCCCCGCTTCGATTTTTGCCAAATCTAAAATGTCATTCAAAATATGTAATAATGTTTCAGATGATTTACGAATTGTTTGAACGTAATCCTTTTGTTCGTCATTCAAAGGAGTGTCAATCATCAAATCAATCATGCCAATTACTCCATTCATGGGTGTGCGGATTTCGTGCGACATATTCGCTAAAAATCTTTCTTTCACTTTCAGGGAACGTTCGGCTTCTTCTTTGGCTTTTACGATGTCTTGTTGGTACTTTTTCAGGTTAGTTATATCACGTCCTATACCAGAAACTTCTTCGATATTTCCATTATTTTTGATTGGATTTAAGAAAACTTCTACCCATTTTTCCTCACCATCGGCTGAATCTAACTGTACTTCAAAATGCTGTTGGTCGCCTTTGAATGCTTCTCTATATTTATTTTCTAAAACTTTTCTATCCGTTAAAGAAACCATTCTAAATCCAACTTTTTCCGTACTTAATGTCAATTGAGGTTTTATACCTAATTGATTTTCAATGAGTTGTGAATATTCTTGATTAAAGGAAGTTAATGCCATTCTTCGATTGACCGACCACATTAAATGTGAACTTCCTTCAATAATAGCGGTTAATCGGGCGGTCTCACGGGCGAGCATATCCTCCGCTTGCTTGCGGGCAATGGCGAGTGCAACTTGTCCAGAAATGAAGTCTAATAGTTCTAAATCTCGCTGTTCGTATTTGTTTTGTCGTTCATAGGATTTTAAACCGATGATCCCTGTAACCTTATTCCCAATCTTTAAAGGCACACAAATCATAACTTTTGGCACAACGCCATAAAGATAGATTGTTTTATCTTCGGCTAATCTATAAATGTCTTCATCTCTTAAAATGAGGGGCTTGTTGGCGGCAATAGCATATTCTGTTAGTCCATTTCCTAATTTTCTTTTGGTAAAATGGACACGACTATCAAAATATTCATCAATGTAATACGGAAAATAGAGGTATGATTTTGCGGAATCGTACTGAGCAATGAAGAAGTTTTTAACATCAATAACTTTCCCTAATTCTTTATGAATATTCACATACAAATCATCTAAATTAGTAGAACGAATAGTGGCTTGGGCAATATTAGCGTATAAATTTGATGACCTTTCCGCCCTAACTTTTGCGGTTGAATTATGAAAAATACAACGATATGCTGTTGGTGTTTCTTTGTCGTAACGACAATTCACTGAACCCGAAAGGTACAATCTACGACCATCTTTTCGACGAAAGACGACTTCAAAATCAGCAATTTTTTCACCGTTTTTAACTTTCTCAAACTTCAAAAGTGCCTCTTCCGCAAAATCAGGGTGTAAAATATCCTTTAATCGTAAAGTTGCTAATTCATCAGATTCATATCCTGTGATATCTAACCATGCTTTGTTCACGTAAAGAAATCGCCCCGACATACTGATTAATTGGATTAAATCGGAAGTATTGTTGATTATATCTTGTAATTGTGAATTTGTGCGGGCTAACGCCTCAGAAACTTTTCGACGTTCAGTTACGTCCTCGCCAATCACAGTCAAATACCTAATCTCTTCGGTAGCATCGTTAAAGATGGTTGAATTAAGTTCAACAAATTTAATTTGATTGGATTTTGTGAGCATTGTTCGTTCTTTTTCTTCAAACAAGCCTCCTTTTTCCATCGCACTTTTAAAAGATTTTATTCGCTTTTCCCTTTCCTCAACTGGAACAATGACGTCGAAGAAATTTTTGCCAATCAGTTCTTCCAAGGTGTAACCTAATATTTTGAGTGCGAAGGAGTTACAAAAAATAATCGTACCGTTTTCCTCTAAAACAATGCCAATGAGATTAAGATTTTCGACTGTTTTTTCTAATTCCGAAGCCATTGAAAGAGGCATTTCCCCCGCCCGTTCATTGACTTCCAAAACCCGTAATTCTTTCTTTAGATGGCGAATTTCAGAAATTAAATCTTCTTTTGTTTTATGAGTCCAACGCATTTTCAGTTATCAGTTATCAGTTAACAATTATCGGTATAAGAATGTAATGATAAGTAAATTATGCGAATTACGGGTTAAACTTTTATAAAAAAAAGACAGAGTGAGGTATAAAATTGTTTGAGAATTATGGAAAAATCACTCAAACTTATCAAATTATACACCCACATCTGTGAGTTGTATGAATCGGAACTCC
>JANXML010000186.1 GCA_025354645.1 Arcicella sp.
CAAGGCAATAGTTTCAAAAAAGTGTATTATCACAAAATATAATTCTATGAATCAAGCAAATCTGCCTACAAAATGTCATTTTTTTGAGAAAGAACAGAACAACATATACATATATCTATTGTTTGTTTAGTGCAAATTTTATAATTTTACGTAACGCTAATATTATTTTTTAATAAATTTTCAACCATAACTAAATTAGTACATGAAGAAACAATTACTCATGACTTTTCTTGTTGCTTTTTCTTTTTGTGTGAATGTGTTCGCCCAAGATAGAAAAGTGTCGGGTAAAGTAACCTCAGCCGAGGACGGCTCAGGTCTTCCAGGAGTGTCTGTACAATTGAAAGGAACCACAAAAGGTAGTACAACTGATGCTACTGGTAATTATTCAATTGCGATTCCATCATCGGGTGGCACACTTGTTTTTAGCTTTGTTGGTACAACCAATCAAGAAATTGGGATTGGTAGTAAATCATCAATTGATGTAAGAATGACAAATGATACCAAGCAATTAACAGAAGTTGTTGTTACTGCAATCGGTATCCAACGTGACAAAAAAGCCTTAGGCTATGCGGTATCAAATGTAAAAGGGGATGATTTAGCTCAAAAATCTGAACCAGATGCTTTGCGTGCATTAAACGGAAAAGTTCCAGGCGTTAACATCATCTCAGGTGGTGGAGCTCCAGGACAAGGAACACGTATTACAATTCGTGGTCAGAACTCGTTTACTGGTAATAACCAACCCTTATTTGTGGTGGATGGAATTCCTTTTGATAACTCGGTGAATGATGTTGATGGTTTCAGTTCAAACACCGTTACTTCAAACCGTGCTTATGACATTGATCCAAATAACGTTGAGTCAATGACAGTCTTGAAAGGTGCTGCTGCTGCTGCCCTTTATGGTTAACGTGCTGCCAATGGTGTAATTGTCATTACAACAAAATCAGGTACAAAATCTGCCAAGAAAGGGGTTGAAATCACTTACAATTCATCTTATTCGACCGAGAAGATTTCTTCAATTCCAGATTATCAGAATACTTATACTCAAGGTTCAAACCAAAATTACAATGGTGGTTTTATTGGTAACTGGGGTACTGCATTTCCATCTGAAGTTGATCGTTTGAATGCTGCCTTAGGATTCAATCGTTATTCAAAAACTATTGTAGCTGGTTATCCAGAAGGAACTGTTCCTCATCCATTAGTAGGCGTTCCTTATACAGCAGCCCGTTATAAATCTGTTTTTCCGCAATTCTTAGACGCAAATGGATTAGCAATTCCAGTTCCTTTACAACCTTACGATATTATCGGAGGATTTTTTGGTGCGGGTAAAGTAGTTGAAAACTCAATTCAAATTAATTCGACTGGAGAGAAAACTTCATTAAATGCGGGTGTATCAAGAACTACCAACGATGGTATTGTTCCAAATTCTAATACAACTCGAACTAATTTAACTTTTGGGGGTAATGCACAATTAGCAAATGGTTTCATCATTTCTGGAAACGTAAACTACGTTAGAACGACCCAGCAATCTCCGCAATCGGGTGCTTCTTATTTTGCTGATTATGGTTCTGGAAGTACAGGTTCTATTTATGACCGCCTTTTTTATCTTCCACGAAATTTTAATTTGAATGGATATCCTTCTGAAAATCCAGCGGATGGTTCAAATGTGTTTTATCGTGCCTTGGATAATCCGATTCGTACATCCAAATATAACATCTATAACAGTGATGTAAATCGTGTGTATGGTAATATGGCGATAAGTTATGATGTTACTCCTTGGTTAAATTTATTGGCAAAAGGTGGCGTGAATACTTATGCTGAAACTCGTCACAATGTTGTACGTCCAGGTGGAGTTGCTTTACCTCAAGGTTTGGTTTCAATCAGTAATTTGAATAATACTGAACAAGATTTTACTTTCTTAGCAACCTTCAATAAAGATATTAATGAGAAAATTGGGATGAAATTTTTGGCTGGTTTCAATGCTAATCAACGTAGTTTCAACCGTTTTACTTCTGTTAATAATGAAGTTATTGATGCAAATTTATTGATTTTAGGTGCAACCAATAAACAATCATCTTTGGAGCAAAATAGGAGCCAACGTTTATACGGTATTTTTGGTGAATTGTCTTTGTCGTATAACAATTATGCTTTCTTAACAGCAAGTTTACGTAATGACCATTCTTCAACATTACCAACTAACAACAACAGCTATTTCTATCCTGCAGTAACAGGATCGTTAGTATTTACAGAGGCTTTAAATTTACCCAAAACAATAATTAATTTTGGTAAAGTAAGAGCCAACTTTGCAACCGTTGGAAAAGATGCACCTCCATATTTGACGAGTACGCCTTTATTTTTATCAACGGGATATAGTGGAAGTACTGCAGTAGCAACCGCAAGTTATTCAAGCCCACTTTCAGGCGTTTCACAAGTGGGTAATCCTCAATTGAAGCCTGAATTTACGACAGAGTTTGAAATAGGGACTGAATTACAATTCTTTAACAGTCGTATCGGAATTGATTTAGCTTACTTTAATCGTAATTCAACTGATTTAATTGTAACAGCACGTATTCCATCATCATCTGGATTTGATTATCGTACAGTAAATGCTGGAAAAATTAATAATAATGGATTGGAATTAGGTTTGACATTAGTTCCTATTAAAACAAAAAGCGGATTCACTTGGACTTCGTTCGCAGCCTTTACTCGTTTGCGTTCGGAAGTAGTTGATGCAGGTCCTGGTGGAGAGTTAATTATTACAGGTGTTGGTGATCAAAATTTAGGAACAATTTTCCGCCCTGGTCAGCCTTATGGTATGATTTACGGCTCACAAAATGCTCGTGATAAAAGTGGTAATGTGTTAATAAATGAATCAACTGGACTTCCTTTTACGCTTGCTCAATCGCAGATTTTAGGAAATCCTGCCCCTGATTTTACTTTAGGATGGACGAACACATTTAGTTTTAAAAACTTCACCTTATCTTCTCTTTTAGATTATCGTAAAGGTGGTAAAATGTTCTCTGTTACAGCTGCTTCTCTGATTTTACGTGGTCAATTAAAAGTTTCCGAAGATAGAGAAGGTATGAGAGTTGTTCCAGGCGTATATGGTGACCCACAAACCTACGAGCCAATACTGGCAGATGGTCAAGTTATCCGCAATACAACGCCAATTACTGCTTTTGATTCTCACTTCACAGATGGTTTTGGTGCTTATGGTGCTGATGAAACAAATGTTTATGATGTAACTGTTTTCCGTGTTCGGGAAGTGACATTGGGTTATAAAGTCCCAAAAGCATTTTTAACTAAACATTTGAAATTCTTGGGAGCCTTAAATTTTTCAGTATCAGGGCGTAATTTATTTTTCGTTGCCCCTAATATGTTGAAAGGATTAAACTTTGACCCAGAAGTACTATCAAGTTTTGCTGATTCAAACGTTCAAGGATTTGATTTAGGTGCTTCACCGTCAACTCGTCGTTTTGGTTTCAATTTAACAGCGAAATTCTAATTCGAATAATTTAAAAAGAACAAACATGAAATTTATATATAAATCAATTTTCAAACCACTGGCAATTGGTTGTGTAATGTTAATGAGTTCGTCATGTGAAATAACGAATTTAGACATCAACACCAATCCAAATGCTCCGTCGCAAGCATCCGCAAATTTGCTCTTATCGAGTGCTGAATTATCAACCATTGGTAATGCAACCGTTCTGAGAAACAATGCTGCTGGTTTTGCTGGACAAATGAATAGTGCCGACGATTATAACGTAAATAATTCCTCTTATGGTGGTACTTGGAATTTCTTTTACCGTTCATTACAAGATAATGAGGCATTAATAAAAGCAACCGAAGGGGTTAATAACCCTCATTATTTGGGAATTGCTCAAGTTTTAAAGGCTTACAACACTGGAAATTTCGTTGATATGTTTGGTGATATTCCTTACACGGAAGCCTGGAAAGCAAACACTGATACGCCAAATGTGAGTCCAAAATTTGATAAAGATTCTGATATTTATGAAGACTTGATTAAACTTTGTGACGCAGCCGTTGCCAATTTTGCAAAAACAAGTCCAGTTACTGTTAAAGGTGATATTTTTTATGCTGGGAATATTCCTAAATGGACTAAATTAGCAAAAACAGTAAAACTAAGATTACTGTTAAATTCTCGTAAAGGAAGAGCTACTGCCAATGCAGACATAGCCAAAGCATTTGCGGATGGTGGACTTATTGCTGATACTGGAGCAGATGATTTCACTTATAACTATGGGTCTTCAATAAATCCAAACGGTGGTGATGGTCGTCATCCTTGGTTTCAGAATGCTTATTTGGGAGACAATGGATTTAGTTATATTTCTCATCAGTTAATGCAAGAAATGATGTTTAATAAAGATCCAAGATTTGCTTTTTATTTTTATCGTCAAACATCTACTATTCTTGATCCAACAAATCCAACTGATAGAGGTACAATTCCATACGGTGGAACTTATTTAGTATTAAAATCTAAATTTTGGACTGGCTATAAAGATGTATTTGGAACCCCTAAAAAGGCTGATTCAGCTTATGTAGCAGGATATTTTGGTCGTGATAGAGGTGATAATACTGGTGCTCCAGCTGATGGTGCATTTAGAACTGCTCCTGGTTGTTATCCTGGTGGAGGTCTATATTCTGGACGTGAAACCCCTGCAAAAGCTCTTACAGGTGGAACAGTTGGTGGAAATGGCGTTGCTCCAATGATTACTTCGGTAAATGTAAAGTTTTATCAAATAGAAGCAATTTTAGATGGTGGTCTTGCAGGCGATGCTCGTAAAATATTTGAAAATGCCATGCGTGACCATATCGCAAAAGTAGTTGCTTTGGGTTTAAAAGTGGACCCATCAAATGCAAAAGCTCCAATTGCAGCTGATGTAACATCCTACGTAGAATCACAATTGAGAGGTTATGATGCAGCAACTTCAAATGCCGCAAAATTAAACTTTGTAATGAAGCAGGCTTGGTTTACTTATTGGGGACAAGGTCTTGAAATTTGGAATGCAATGCGTCGTACTGGTTATCCTTTAACGATTCAAACGCCAATTTTAAAACCAAAACGTCAATATGCTCTACGTTTACCTTATCCATCAGGAGAAGGTAATTTGAACACAAACGCAGCTGACAAAGTAACAAATATAATTTTCGACAGAGATCCAATCTTCTGGGATAAAGTAAAATTAAAGTGGGAATTCTAATTTTAAATTAGGAATAAACTTAATTTTATACTCAGATTATTAATCACTTAAAATTTAACAAATCATGATTAAGAAAATATTTTCAATTGGCTTTGCACTTTCATTACTGCTTTTGTTTGAAGCATGTAGAGATGAAAGCCTAAACCCAGTTCCAGTATTTGACCCCGCCGTTCACGGATTTTTGATATTCGACGGCGTAGCATTTGATGGAAAAATAAACAACAGACCTCAAAAATACGAGTCTGATTATGCAAAGAACTTTCCTGCTACTGCCCAAGATAAAGGTAAAGTAGATTTAAAAATTCGTTGGGTATCACTTGATAATAAATTGACTGTCAACAAAATCGAGATTTTTGTGGAGATGAAAGAATATTATCAAGATGCAGAAGGAAATGATAAAACGGCTTCATTAGGTCAAAAATTGGTCAATACGATTGCAACGCCCGCTGCAAACAGACAGTGGAATAGTTTTAGCGTTACTCCTCAGCAAATTTATACAGCATTTAAAGATGCAACTGTAAAATATGATAAAGTGAGTGATGTTAAAGTTTTTGCAAATCCCAAAAACGCTCGTCCAACTGGAAAATGGTTTAATGGTAGTGAAGATTTCATTGTTACTTGGAAACTTTATACAACGGATGGAAAAGTGTTCAAAGCTGGTGGTTCATCAGGAATTTGTGGCGACGTTACTTCTGTGTCAGAGGCAAATTCAAATTGTCAATTAACATTTGATGTCGATTAAATAACTCCAAATACTGCTTAATTGAGAGGTGCAAAGAAATTTGCACCTTTTTTATTTGATGATATATTGAAAAATTAAATTAAACATTTCTTGGGTTGAATTCCATCCAGAGGTGATTTTTTGAGGAGGTGAAAAGCTGTTTCTCGGGTTATTTGAAGTATTATCATATGTGATTTCAGCATAAATAATTGAACCAAAAGGTATTTTTTGTTCCTCCTTGTATTGATAAGTCATTTGCCAATCAAAATCCCAATTAGATATTTTGATTAACGGAATCAAATCTCCCCCAGGAGTAATGGCAAAACTCCTTATCGATTTTCCTAATAAGTGCATATGAGGTTGCACTGAAAGCATCATAATTTCATAAGGTATTTCCACTGACTTTGCGTAAAAAGTAATCACTGTATCAGCAGGAATTTCAAAAGGTTGATTGGTAATATCTTTCTCTCGTAATATAAAGGTCTTTAAATCATATTTTATTGGTTCTTTGGTAAAATACAAGTTTACAGAGGATGAGTCTATTTCATTTGGAAGTAAATTGGGTGCATAATGAATATTTACCAATAAATCACTTCCTGCACTTAGTTGCTTTGCCACTCCTGATGGATAAACGATGGGATTATTTCCAGGAACCCATCCCGTCCAGAACTCATCTTTCATTTTAATCTTGCCATATTCAGCAATCGTTGAGTCGTCAATCGATTTTCCGTCTGTAATTCTCATTATTTGGGTTGTATCCACTGAAATGCGACTATGATGAACCAAGCGTTTATTACCCGCCCTAAATTCAATAGCTTTCACAAATTTGTTTTCCGTTAAATTAGTTGGGAGCGAAAATAGAAAATATTCCTCTTTGTTATTAGTTGAAATTTTGAATTGGTTGTTAAGTTTTAATTTCAAATCTGGCTTTTCTTTTAATTGAGTGCCTGCTTGAAAATTAGGAATTTGTAATTCTACCTTGGGTCCTTGGGGCATTCCATCTTGCACCCAAAGTCTAATCAAACTAATTTGCCCAATCGTTAATTTTCTTATTTCCTTAAATTCTGCAAAATCGTGGTCAGCACGCCATGGAGGCATATAACGTGACTCTGTTACTTTCTGAATGAACTTTCCCCGTTTAGAAACATCCTCATAAGTTATTAAACTAAAAGGTCCGACTTCACCTAAACGATGACACGGAGTACAATTTTGATGAATAATTGGAGCAATGTGTTCAGTGAAAGTTATCTTTTGAGCAAAAAGAAAAATGGGGGAGAAACAAATTAGAGCAGTATGTAGGATATTTTTAAACATAAATTATTGAATTCTTTGAATCTCACAACCAATGGCTTCAGCATGAACTATTGGTATTTTTTTCTGAAAAATTGTTGATTGGATTGCTTCTTCGAGGTATTTTTTTTGAGGATTCAAATTTCTTTTTCCCAATTCAAAAAAGCTGTCATCTAAGCTACCGAAATAGACCATCTCGTTTTTTTGATTCAATACGAAAACCTCAGGAGTAATTGTAGCATTAAATTTTTTAGTTATAATCTGATTTTTATCTAAAACCGATAAAATATTTAACTGGTACTTCTCATTAAAACTTCTAATATCTTCTTCATGAGTATATTTAGTTGGAAAAATCGTTAGAAAAATGGTATTTGAATTTTTATATTTCAACACCAAATTTCGAAGATCCTTAGTATAAAATTGACTGATTGGGCATTCTGTATCTAAAAAAACAAGAACAACAATTTTATTTCTTAAAGAATATACTTGATTATTTATATCCTTTATTTTTAAGATAATTGGTTTTTTAAATTCAGATTCAGGTAATAAAAGAAGTTTGTTAGAAAATAAGTTTCCACCTATTAACAACAGAAACATAAAAGGGTAAATTATAAACATCTTTTTAAGATAGAAATTAACAAAATTTAACAATAAAGATAAAACTAAAATTACGTTAATATCCTTGTAATATCAAAAGTGAAAACTCAGAGAAAAACGTTAATTTTTCTTTTATTTTCAAACCTATGATAAAACAATATTAAAACCATTACACCTTAATAATTTTGTAACCTCAATATTCGTTCTTATCTTTAAAATGTGTTTATCGAAATTGATAATCTTATTATTCCATCATTATTCAATATTAAAAATGAAATTAAAAAATCTTTTACTTTGTACAGGCATTGCCCTTACTCCTTTTTTTGTAAACGCTCAGAACAAAAAATCTTCCGCTAATAAAACGAACACAAGAGTTACAACAAAATCAGTAACCGTTTCTGTTCCAGATGTATCTATTTCTTCAACAGCACTAACATCATTAAAAGATTCAGCCAGTTATGGATTAGGCGTTTTAGTGGCACAGAATTTTAAATCTCAAAATATCGACATTAATGCTGACTTGTTGCAAAAAGGTTTTAATGAAGTAATGAAAGGTGAGAAAACGCCAATTACGGATATGCAAGCCAACACGTTGATTCAAAAGTATATGCAAAAAGAACAAGCAAAAGCCTTTGAACCTAATCGCATGGCTGGTGAAAAATTTTTAGCAGATAATAAAACCAAAGAAGGTATTGTAACGTTACCAAGTGGACTACAATATCAAATTATAAAAGCTGGTGATGGTCCAAAACCAGCATCAACAGATAAAGTTAAAACCCATTATCACGGTACATTAATTGATGGAACAGTTTTCGATAGTTCTGTACAAAGAGGTGAGCCAATTACATTTCCAGTAACAGGCGTAATTCCTGGATGGATTGAAGCATTGCAATTGATGCCCGTTGGATCAAAATGGAAATTATTTATTCCACAGGCTTTAGCATACGGTTCGAGAGGTAGTGGACCAACCATTAAACCTTATTCTGCACTTGTTTTTGAAGTTGAATTATTAGCAATTGAGAAATAGATGTTATAGTATTAAGTCGCAAGTATTAAGTAAAAACCAAAGGCTATGATTTAAACTTAATACTTAATACCTGAGACTTATTACTTCCAAAGAAAAAATGAAAAATAAAATGACGAAATACCTTTTTTTAGTATTGCCAATTTCGCTTTTAGCGTTTTTTGGTCTAAAATCTTTTTCGCATACCACTGAAAGTCAAACAGTTGCATATACTTTTGCTCCTGATGATTTACAGCCTACTGCAACGCAGAAGAAGGTTGAAAGTATGGTTACCGAGATATTAGGTAGTTATCATTTTCGTAAAGTTCCTTTGAATGATTCATTATCTTCTAAAATTTTGGATAATTATATAAAAGAATTGGACTTTAATAAAATGAATTTTACGGCTCAGGATATTGAAGGCTTTGATAAATATCGTTATCAATTAGATGATCAATTGAAGGCTGGAGATTTAACAGCTGCCTACCAAATCTATAACGTTTATAGAAAAAGAGCCAAAGAGCGTTTTGCATTTGTTACTTCGATTTTGAATAATCCAATAGATTTTAAAGTTGATGAAATCTACACGCCCGACCGTGAAAAAGCATCTTGGGTAAAGTCTTCAACCGATTTGGATGATATTTGGAGAAAAGCTATAAAAAGCACTTTGTTAGATTGGAAAATTAGCGGTAAGGCTGATTCGTTAGCCAAAAAGGATTTAACCGAACGTTATAAGCGTACTGAAAAATACTTCGATAAAACTAAAAGTGAGGATGTTTTCCAACAATTTATGAATTCTTTTACTGAGAGTGTGGACCCTCACACTACTTATTTTATTCCTAAAACTGCCTCTACATTTAACCAAGAGATGTCTCAATCTTTTGAGGGAATCGGGGCAACTTTGAGAAATGAAGGAGATTATGTTCAGATTGTGGATTTAATCGTAGGAGGACCCGCATACAGAAGCAAACAATTAACCCCGAAAGACAGGATAGTGGCAGTTGCACAAGGAGACGACAAACCATACCAAGATATTGTGGGTTGGTTCACAGATGATGCAGTTAAATTAATAAAAGGACCTAAGAGTACAGTAGTTCGGTTAAAGATTTTATCTGCTGATGCTCCAACAGGTACTGTTCCAAAAGAAGTTCGTTTGGTTCGTGAGAAGATTAAATTAGAGGAAGGAACTGCGAAAAAGGAAGTTTTGAATTTTAGTCGTGATGGTAAAGATTATAAGTATGGCTTAATCACAATCCCACTTTTTTACCGTGATTTTGAAGGTGCGAAAAGCGGAGAGCAAGGTTATAAAAGTACAACAGCCGATGTAAAACGTTATTTGTTAGAGTTGAAAGTGGAGAAAGTTGATGGTGTAATTGTTGATTTGCGTAATAATGGTGGAGGTTCTTTAACGGAAGCGGTAAATCTAACTGGTCTTTTTATCCCACAAGGTCCTGTTGTTCAACGTAAACAATCCGATGGAGAGATTTCTGCTGAATATGACCGTGATCCTTCTGTTACTTATGATGGACCAGTTTCTGTCTTAGTAAATCGTTTCTCTGCCTCGGCTTCTGAAATCTTTGCGGGTGCCATTCAAGATTATAAACGTGGTTTGATTATCGGTGAGCAAACGTATGGAAAAGGAACAGTTCAAAGTCTGATTGATTTAGAGCGTTTTTTGAAAGGTGAACCTGAAGGCGTTGGTCAGTTAAAAATCACAATGGAAAAATTTTATCGTATTACTGGAAGTAGTACGCAGCACAAAGGGGTTACTCCAGATGTAGAATTGCCTTCAACTTTCAGTGCTTCTGAATTTGGTGAAAGTTCACAGCCAAGTGCATTACCTTGGGATATGATTGCTTCTACAAAATATACTCCATCAAACAATATTACTCAAAAAGAGGTAGAATATTTGAAAGGAAAATCACAGGGGCGTTTGAAAACGGAAACAGATTTAAAGAAACTTTTGACAGAAATAGAAAACTACAAGAAGGCAAAAGAGAAGAAATCAGTTTCATTACAAGAAGAAAAACGCCGTAAAGAAATTGAAGAACAAAAGAAGAAGAATATTATCGAACCTACGGATGAATTAGCAGGTGGTGAAGCAAAAACGGAAGATACAAAATCTGCTACTCCAAAAGAAAAAGTAGCAACTGACTCAACAAGTATTGCTATTGCGAAAATAAAAGTTTTAAAGGAGAAACACGAAAAAGATACGTTTTTGAAAGAAACAGAGCGTATTTTGACTGATTTTATTACAAGTCCAACAAGTGGAGTGAAAGTTTCTCAGGTTGAGAAGAAGAAAGAGTAGTTTATGTTATTATGCAAAAAGCCTTTCAAATTGAATTTTGAAAGGCTTTTTTATGAATTATACTTTATTTATTAGACCCCATTTCCAAAGCTATTTTATCAAAATCTATTACTCCACAAGATCCACACCCTTTTGAACAACCTGTTTTGTTTTTAGGATTAAAGTTTTTGTAAATCAAGTTTCCCAAATACACAATGGCTGAAATAAATATTAGTACAATGATCAGGTTTTCCATATACTTACGGTTCAAGTGAATCGTTTAATTTGAATTAATGAATCTGGGGAATCGTTTTACGCTTTCAAATTCCGTAAAATCACTTCCTTTAATTTTGAAAACATTCTGCAACCTGCAATTAGTTCACATCCAAACATAAAATCGTAACTACCTTTAAAATCCGTTACACTTTATATTCAATACTTTCACGGTCAAATTCTGAGGCGGCTTTTCTGACAAATTCATCAGTCTGTCGAGAAAGTTTTGAAACATGCAAAGATATTTTTGGTAAATTCATAAGACAAATTTAAAACCTCCTTACCAGTTTTTTACCTAAAAATATGACTAATAAAACGGCTCCAACGGCAATTAATATTGGAATGAATAGGCTTAAAATAGAAAAAATAATGGAAAAGACATTTTCAATGGTGGCAATAATTGGATTTCCAAAACCTGCTGTGGTGGCTGTTGAAGCTAATCTTGTGGCAGTTGTGCCTAATTGAACCACTCCTGCACTTCCCCCTCCAACTAAAAAACCTAAAACCCATTTCATGGTTGGAGAAATGTCACCCCCTAAAAAAGATGTTGTTAAAATTGTTCCTGCAATGATGGATGCTGGCGTTGCGATGGAATCCAAAAAATTATCAAACCAAGGGATATAATAACCAATAACTTCCAGAATTGTGGCGGAAACAAAAATATAAAAAGCCGTCATGGTTCCCATCCAAGCAAAATCTTGCCCAAAGTGATAATGCCCAGACAATGCGGCAATATTTGTGACTAACATAGGTACAAATATCCGAAAGCCACAACAAGCAGAAAGCCCGATTCCGAGGGCAAGTGAAGTGATTAATTCCATGCTTTATTTGCCTATGCAGAAAGTGAATAAATTTATAAATATCTAATAATCAACTATATACACTTACTATTAAAAATCAAGGTACAAATAAGTATCAAAATCTACTGAAAATGATATTTTTTTAAAAAAAATAAAAATATTTTCAAAAATGTGACAAAAACTGGTTTCATTCTCAAATCACCCGTTGTTATCTCACCTGTTAAGTCTTTTTTGAGTAAAAATTGACCACTCGAAAGTAGTTACCTCTTAGATTTATCGTTACAATATTTACATTTTTCATCACAAATATATCTAAGAAAAAACTTTTACCTATCACCATCCATCTGAATTAATAAATTTCCTTTTCCTTTCTTCTTCGGCAGATTTTATTTGGAAAGTAATCTGCTGCTTTAAAAAAGTTTTAATTTCAATTAATTCAAGTGACTTTTTTGACTTATTGACAATACTTAATATATTTTCCCAATCCTTAGTACGAATGTCGGCAACTATAACATCTCCTCTATATGTTCCACCATGACCAATCCAATATATTCTTTCAAAATCTTCTATATTACTATTCAAATCTAAGTAATGAAGCAAAGACTCTTCAAAAACATCATTCATTGAATTCCGAATCACACTAAAAATTGATTCCATTCTGTTTCTATAAGTGCAATACTTTGAAATATAATCAAATAGAAATGATTTCGCTTTTAGCTTTTGCTCATTAGTTAAATTATTAAAAAATATACTTAAAGGGTGATTTGACATTCCAAAACTGCGAGAATTTTCTAAAATAATATTAGAGACACTTTCAATCAGTAGATGTTGATTTTCTAAGTCCCATATAAAAGTTAAACGATTATGGGAAATGTCTTTATGGTTAAATTTCTTGTTTGTAGAAAAGATATTTTTAAAAAAATCAAGAAGAAAATTAGGACTTAATTTTATCAATAACTTTAAGCCATCTCGTTCATAATCAAAACTTTCATCCATTTCATCTTGCTGTAAATATGCTTTGGAAAGTAAATCAAAATTTGGAAAAATTATTTCAGAATAATTTTCAAAAAAATGATAACTCAACTTGATTCTTAACTCTTCATTTTCAATTTTCTTAGTAACGATTTCAAGTATATTTAGAATGATATTATTATCAATAACACTAAATTTTTCAAACGAATCAAATTGTAAATAACACGCTACGTTTAAAGATTTAATTGATTCGATTAATTCTTGTGTATAAAACCTATTGACAAATTCACTTGGTAAACAGTCAAAAAATGAAAGTTGCCAGTAAAGTTTATATTCATGTTTCCATTCCTTAATAAGTTCCCAAAGTTTTAAAGCCCAATCCACAGAAGTTGCCACTATTATTTTAATTCCTTTATATAGAGGACTTAAACCTTTTGGGTAATTCTCAAATATACTTTTTAGTAATTGAAAACCTAATGAATGATTACGAGAAAAATTTTCCTCTAAAATAATGTCGAGTGATTGATATACACCAGTAATGTCCTTCTCATTATGCAAAAGCATCTTTTCTATGATATGGTGCAAAGGTTTAAAATCCTCTGTGGTAGAAAATACAAATGAACTTCTTACATCCTTTTCTTTTAGTATTCTAAATTGTTCATGGTTTTTAAAGTCATAATCCTGTTTGCCTCTTAAAGTATTCCAATCCATTTTTTTGAAATATTCATATTCACTACTGTTAAATTTTGAGTTAAGACTTAGATAAGTTTTGTCTTTGACCTTACTCCTCTTTATCTTTTCTGTAAAATCTCTCACAAAATATATATGCTCAAAATCTGTTGGATTTAATCGTGTTTCAATAAATGGTAATATAAAAGTCAAATCAAACTCTGAAATCTCAACAATTGGGTCTAAATAACCAAAGCTAAATTTATTAAGAATTACTAAAACTTTATCAGGATAACGTTCAAAGTTATCAAAAAGAGTAATCCATACTTTTTGTCTAAATTCTTTTGTTACTTCATAAAATGGTAAAGGATATTGGTAAAATGAAACCGTATTTTTCCGTCCACCTTTTGATATTCGGAAATGGTGAGAAAGAAAAATATTTGTGATAGCAAAGAAAGCCTCAATATAATGAGGTTTCATTTCATTCAATCCTTTAATTAACAAGTCAAAGAGTTCTATTTGTCTTTGAAAATCATTGTGAGAATCATCTTCATCAAATAGTAAGTTTTCTTTCATTCTACGGATAAGTTCAGGAAGAGAGTTTGGTTTTTTTCTACAATATTCAAAAGCCAGTTCCAAAGAAGTATTAAAACTTTCCGTATAATCTCTAAATAAGTTAGAGAGCATATCTAAGGTCTTATCTCTCTCAAACACAAAATCATTTGTTTCGTATTTTGAAGGGTAAGTTTGTGTATCAGATTCTGGAAGTTCTTTAACCTTTTTGTAAAAATAATTAAGGACTTCTTCACGTTTATAAAACCAAAAAAGTGACAAAAATTCTAAAACTTTATCTTCTTCTAAATAAATAGAATACAGGTATTCATCTAAAATTACATTTATTTTACTGAATACACTTTCGTACCCAAAAGAGTTATTAGAAGGAATAATTGTATCAGAGAATCGTTTTTCCCATTTTGGAAAAAAAGTAAATAATAAAGTTCTAAAAGAAAGAATTTCATCTTTTATGAAAACTTTATAAAAGAAATAAGTAGCCATTATTTGTTCCGAAACTTTCACATTAGAAAAACTAACTTCTACAAGTTCTCTTTTTTCCAGTTCGTCAATGGCTTCATTAAAAGTGTAATAATCAATGTCAAATACTTCAAAAATTGTTTCAAGCAAGTGTTTATTACTTTTATCAATGGTATAAAAAAAAGAGATAATTC
Source organism: Arcicella sp. (assembly GCA_025354645.1). Lineage (GTDB taxonomy): Bacteria > Bacteroidota > Bacteroidia > Cytophagales > Spirosomataceae > Arcicella. Next base: position 15,061 of record JANXML010000186.1, read on the forward strand.
CAAGTGTTTTGAGTAAGGTTTTATCATCAAATATTGCAAAATCCTTAATGAAAGTTTTGAAATAATAATCATAAAGCTCATAAATACGTTCACCTTCGCCATATAGAAAACCCACTTGCTCTTGTTGGGCTAACCTTGATGCCATGACTGCAATTCGAGCATTGCCGTCTGCAATTTGGACAATTTTTTTTTGATATTTTGAGTTCTTTATTTCGAATGGACTAACACTTATTAGCTGAGTTATTTCTTCATCAGAGAATTTATTAAGAGGTAATATTTGATGTGAAAATTCAAAACATTCATTTAAAATGTCCCTAAGAGCATATTCCCTGACTGTTATGATTAACTTAATTTGCCTTTTACTCTTCTGTTTAAAAATTCCTAAAATTTGTTTAAAATTAATTAACTGTCTATTTGCATCGTCAATTAGCAATATATATTTTTGATTATCCAGCAAATATATTTTCAAATCATCTGAAATATCTTGGTCATTTTTTGATACGGCAATTGCGGTATATTCTGGATTTTCATCCAAAAAATTATTAACAGCTTCCAAAGCAATTTTAGTTTTTCCCACTCCTGGAAAACCTGAGATAATTAATAAATCTTCATCAGACAAAATATCTTCTATCTGTATTAATTCATCTTTGCGGTGTAAAAAGATATTATCTAATGGTGTTGATAGTTGTCCTGCCTTATTATTATATCCTTTTATGAATTCCTGAATTGGCAACAATTGCCCTGTGTCAAGTGAAATTCCTAAAATATCCTTTGCTATGATTAAATATTTAGAATAAATTTCTAACGCTAACCAATCCAACCCAATCAACTCTACCCTTATATCTTTTGAATTTGCGTATTTTATAATTTTGTTTTCTTCTTCTACATTTATACGAGCATTAAAACAAACAATTATTTTATAAATTTGGTCTGCTGGAACTCCTGTAAAAGATGGGTCTAAGCATTTATCAATATCTTCTTTGATTTTCTTAACTACACTACCAGATTGTGTAGTGTATTCAACAAAATATAGGCTACCATCTGAAAGCCGAAAAAAAGAATCGGGAGTTCCTTTAACCGTTTTCTGCTTTCCAAATTGACTTCCTGTTCTGTTAATACTTGCCAATGGTTGCTGTTCCCTCGAAGTCAAATAAATATCACATAGATTTTGGAAAGCGGCACTATCTAAACCCAATAGCCTATCTTCTATGAGCCTTAGACGACCAGATACCACAAACGATGCCCTCTTATTCTCTAATTGAAATGCTCTTTCTATGGATAACTTTAAAGGATTTCCAACAAACAACCAAAATGTATAATTAGGGTTTGTTTTAACTGTTCTCGAATTAATTTCGTTGATAATTTTATGACTGGAATTTCTATTAAAACGTATATAGTTTTTCTCGTCAATATCATTTAATTCTATTCCATCCTCAATGAGCAATAAATTAGGGATATTTACTGAACTTGAATATTGCCACTCATTTATTACTGAACTTACACTATTACTTTCATTAAAGATTAGTCCAACAAATAAATTTGACTCTTCAATTTGCTTTTTGACTTCAATGGATAAATCTTTGTCATTTGAAGGAGTTTGTCCAATTACTGACAATATATTTTCGTCTTTGAGAAACAAAGACAATAACGTGACGAAAAACTCATCGCTTGTTGTTAAACTATATGATATGTATGCCTTCATCTTGCCCCTTTAAGTTTGGTTATGTAAGAGTAGTATTCTGGAAAATATTGTTCCAAAATTTTTTCTCTATTTAATATTTTTGTCTTGAATTGCTCTCCACTCCAAATGATGTATTTATTCTGAAATATGCAGTTTTGTTGTAACCTCTCAAATAAATCAGTTAGTTTAGACGTAGCTTTTTCTCTACAAATGAGTAAGTAACCCACTGCATGATATGAATGAATTAGTGTTGGTATATTTATATCTTTGAGTTCATCTGTTGAAATATTTTTAACATGAAATTTACACTGAATTACCCATGTTTTGTTGTAAGTAGTAATACCATCAGTAATGTTTGCGGTGATGAGAATATCTCGCCCACCGTCTATGCCAACGCCAGAAGGTTTTATCTTTATATCGGTAATATTATTCCCTTGCTCTGATTTCAAATCCTCAAAATAAGAGACTACTAAATCTTCAAATCTTTTGTGGTCTGATATTTCAGTCAAATCTAATTTCATAATTTTTACTTCATATTTATCCTATTATAATAAGAGCATTAATTAAATCTCTACCAATCAACCCCCACCAAATCAACCTCCTTCATAATTCGTGCAGTCTCAGTTAAGGCAACAATAATTTTTTGATAATGCAAAATGTCCTCAAAACTCAATTCACGCTCTTTGCGGTCTTTGAGCCACTTTTGAGCGGGTTGATAGCCACCAATATAGAAGTTCCAAGCGGTTTCGGATACTTTATCAAAATACTGATTTTCGTTGATGTAAACTCTTCCATTTTCGTACTTTGGTTTCATCACAATATTATTCCCATCTTCGGGATATTCTGTGATATATTCTTCAACTATGGGGCTTTCTAACAGATGTATTGCTCTGATTTCTGCACCTAATTTTACCAATTTCCAAAACGTTGAAAGGTCTTTGGGGTAAGGGACTCTTGGAAAATCTATTTTCAAGAACTCTTTGTATTTTTCTCGATAGGTTGGGCTGTGCAGGGCGGCATAAATGTAGTCCAAAACATCAATTGGAGCGAATGTTCCTTTGGTTTCTTCTTTTTCGTTGGTGAATTTCAATGCTAAACAATCCGCTATTTTATCAATAATTGCTTGGTTAAAATTGGGCGTTCTTTCTGTTGTTACAAATAAATCATTGGTTTCGGGGTAAAGATAAAGTGGGAAAACATTTGCAGAATCTAACAACGAAACTGAATCTTTATTTATCAAATTTTTACCCACAAAATAAAGCCCTTCTTCACCACTTCTACTTTGTCGTAATGAAATCAAAGCAATATTATCTTGGTTTAAAAGATGTTTCATCGTTTGCCAAGCTGGACGTGTTGTCAAGCCGATTTCATAATAAATTTCCCTGTAATCAAAAGGGCGGTAAAGGAATTTGGTTATATTTTGAGCATAATATTTTGAATTATTTACTCTTGATAAGAGGTTATAGCTCGAAGAATCTGTAACAGAATACTTATCAATGAAAGAAGCACTTAAACTTGCAGGGTCAAAAAGTTTTTTCATTCTTGTTTGTAGAGTTTTTGAATCAAACTCTACAAACAAACTATCTCTTTTAGTTTGAACACCTGCACCATTTACTTGCATCAATTCGCCAATTTTAAACCCTCTTTCATAAATTCCCGATTCATCAAAATCCTTTTTTACCAAAAAATAATTGGGTTCATTGGGTTGTAAATCATTCCATTCAAGGCTTTTGAGCGAGTTTTGAGTTAAGAATTCGTATTTAAAATTTCTCTTTCCCTGCAAATCAAAATGTTTTACTTTGGCTAATTCACCAGCTTTCTTCTTACCCGTTTTTACAAAAAGATTAATACTCACGCCTTGCATAATGTCAAAAACATTTTGGTCGGCTGAACCGTCTAAGTCCACCTCTTTTTTCTTGGCGTTTCCGTGCAAATCAAGTACATAAATAGTATCAAAACTTTCCATTAAATGCTTTCTCATTTGTCGGTGAATAATACCGTCAATGAAACTATTATTGGAAATATAGGCTAAAACTCCCTCACCATTTTTATCAATAAAATGCTGCCCAAAGCGAATAAATTTGATATAATCGTCTGAAAGTGGTTGAATATTCCTTTCGTTTAAATCCTTTTTATAATCAGCCGTCAATTTCTCAATCCATTCACTTTTGTTATTGCTGCTCACGCTATAAGGCGGATTACCCATCACAATCATCACAGGATTATCACGCTTGATATGGTTAGCTTCGTTGGCTTCTGAACTCAACCAATTGGCAAAAAGCGTACTGGTATCTGGGTGATGTTCCTCCAAACTATTAGTCAAATAAACCCTAAAACGTTGGTCTTTGGTGGGTTTGTAGCCCGTTTCGGTCAAAAGCAAATCCAACTGTAAATGAGCCATTGCGTAGGAAGCCATCAATAACTCAAAACCGTTGAGTCGTGGCAATAAATGGTTTTCCACGTAATTGCTCCACAATCCTTTTTGTCCCGCAAACTTCTTGTAAATGTGCTTGACGGTTTCCGCCAAAAAAGTGCCCGTACCCGTGGCTGGGTCAAGAATTTGCACTTTATGGACTTCCTCGGTGGTTTCGGTGTACTTTTTAGTACGCTTATCGTAGTTCTGCGTTTGCAGATTTACCGTTGTTTTGGAAGTATCGGCAAGCCCTTGGGGCAAATGAAATTCCGTTTTCAAGATTTCATCAACCGCCCGCACGATAAAATTTACCACTGGTTGCGGTGTGTACCAAACGCCACGGGCTTTACGAAGTGCTGGGTCGTATTCGCTCAGGAAGTTTTCGTAAAAGTGAATGATTGGGTCTTCCATTCCAGTAGATTTTCCGTAATCTTTCAAGATTTCAGCCACATTGCAAGCCAAGAAAATGTCTACCAAATCATCCACAATCCATTTGATACGGTTGTCAAGTTCTGGACCAGCAATGTACCCAAAGAGTTTACGGAGAAATGGGTTAGATTTTGGGATAAGTTCAGCCGCTTCCTGACGGCTAAACGTGGGCAAAGTAGGGTCATGCAAACGAGCCGCAAACATCCCGTAAGTGATAGTTTGGGCGTAAATGTCCGCAAAGGCTTCTGGATTAATATCGTGAATCAAAATTTCCTTAAAGGCTTCCATTTGGTCTTTCAAGGTACTATCCTCGTGATGGGTTTCATCAGAATTTAACGCCAATTCGATAATATTTGAGAGCAAACGAGCCTTACCCGCCATCATGGCAGAAAGTTTTTTGGAACTCCGAATTGTTTGTGTTCCTTCGGCGGCACAAAAATCTTTAAGGCGGTCAATAAAAGTGGCAAAATTCTCTGGAATGGCAATAATTGAGCTATTTTCAATCTTACCAACGGAAACGATTTCGCCACTTTTTTCACCGTCACGATAGAAATGAAAGCTCAAATAATCCGTAAAAATCAGGTTATTCAAAGCAAACTTATAACGGTCAAACTGGTTCTTATTAGTCTTCTTTCCTTCGAGGTCTTTCTCTCCTACGTCCTTAGCTTCGATATACCCTAACGGAATATCGTTTTTCATCAAAACATAGTCAGGCTTTCCACATTTTTGTCCAGCGGGTTCATTGGTGGCAGAAACATGAGGGATTAAATCTTCGATAAGATATTGCAAATCACCACGGAAAGTGTGTTCCGTAGAATTGCCAAGTTTGAAACGTTTATTGAGTTTGTCGATGTATTCTTGCAGATTCATAATTTGTGATTAATATGCTTGGCAATTGGAGATATTTCTGCAAATTAAGGAAGATAAATTTGGGATGAAAATAATGAGGAAAATTGCTGGCGGAAGAATATTAATTAATGGTTTATCGGATTTATTAAGTGGTTGAGATTAGGTAATTCTACGCTAAAAAGAATGGATTTTAGGGTGTATTTTTGTAAAAATTAATCTTTTTTCACTAATTAACCGCTATCGTATGAAACTACTGCTACGCTACACGTTTTTTTTATTTTTATTTTTTGGGGTTTTAGGGATTGGGTTTGGGCAGAGAAAATTGCCTTATCCAATAATATTAGTTCACGGTTGGACTGGCAGTGATGAAACTTGGAATAAAGTCATGGAGGAATTTCAAAACATTGGTTTGAATGTTGATTATGACTTTTACAGAAACAGCGGGAATGGAGGTGCAGGTGTTGGAAGTCGCTTAGACTATTGTTTAAATTATGACTATGATAGAAATACATCAAATATTCAGAATGATATAGTAAGTTATTATAATCCATTGCTGAACGGAAATAATGACGTTTTCGTAGTAAACTTTGACAATTGCAGAGTACTAAATCTTGCAAATGTTGATATAAATGGGTCAAATCAATCTGCAATAACAAAACAAGGAAGTGCAGTAGGAATGGCAGTTCAAAGAGTATTGTCACTTACTGGTGCAGACAAGGTAATCTTGATGGGACATAGTATGGGAGGCTTGGCAATTCGAGAGTATTTACAAAATTCCTCTCATTGGTACTACTCAACACACAGAGTGGCAAAATTGGTAACAAACGCTACACCACATGGAGGAAGTGATAGTGGTACACCTCTAAATACAAGTTTTGCGGGTTATGACCAAAGGTCAGAAGCTGTTAGAGACATGAGAACAACTCATCCAGAAACATTAATTTACAATCAATATAATGGCGTTTATTTATTTGGTGGATGGGAAACTATTAGTTACATCCATAGAGATGCAGCAAGTAATGCAGCAGGGTTAAACTATCGAAATTTAGACGTAAACTGTAACGGACAAGAAGGTAATTATATAGTAGGATTGAATCAAAGAACCTTGGCAAATGACATACCCTATTCAAACATAATTGGTACTTACTTTGGAACTGCAACTGATAATGTAGTTTCTTCAAGTAGTGCAAATATGAATAATAGATATTCTGGAATATTAGTAAATGATGTTTTTACACGTGATGTCACAGATTCGGAATATTCATTACCTTCCAACTTAACTTGGCATTCAAGTTTGGCAAAACAAAAAATAGTAAATGTATTGGCACTTGATGAACCTTCCAATTTTATCCATGCTTACGAAATTTATGCAAATGCCACCTCTACAAAGACGGGTACATTTACAAAACAAAGTAATGGAAGCACAACTGATAGAGACCGCTATAAAGTTTTTTTACAAAGCGGAATTACCAAAATACAGGTTAATGGTGCTGATTATTCTTATCCAGGGATTGAACTCTATAATCCATATCAAACTTATGTTGGAGGTAGAATTACATCAAATAATTCAAATAGTTACACGATAGTAAATAATTACACTGGAACTCATTTTATTGATTTTATTGGGGATTCGGGTTCTGGCTGGCGTTCATACAATTATACTGTGAGTAACAAACCCGCTTCCAGTCTTTACGCAAATGCGACTTCAACTTGTAATCAAGGCAGTATAGCTTTATCAGCAACTTATCAAACAGGTTATTCTTATAATTGGTATAAAGATGGTATTTATGTTACTACAACGAATGTAAATTATTTTAATGCTTCAACTACGGCAAATGGAACATCCACCTATACTGTCAAAACTACTTGGGAGGGCGTTACTATTGATGGACTAAACTCTTGGACAATTAAAGATTATTCAATTCCCACTCCAACCCTTACAGCAAGTTTGGGAGGTATTTCAACTACTTCCAGTTTAAATATTTGCAATGGTACAGGTGTTGTACTATCGACAAATTGCGGAGCAAGCACAAATCCACTGTGGCAAAATTATGCTACTTCTGCAACGCTCTATGTAAATGCAACTACTACCACGAATTACACGGTTCAATGCAGTAATTATTTTTGTACATCCTCCAATTCTCCACCAGTGAGAATCATAAATGAACCCAATATTCAATCTGTAAAAACGGGTAACTGGCAAGCTCCTGACACTTGGTCATGTTATTGTGTACCAATCAACTGTCAAAATGTAACGGTACAAACTGGTCATACTGTAAGCGTACCAGTTACGGATGCCAAAGCAAAAAATGTTACCGTCAGAGGTATTTTAAACTTCCAAAATCCAACTCCAAGCACCAAAGGGAAAGTTGGTCTGGGAGGTAGTTGAAATCTTAAAATCTCCTTATTCTGTTAATTAAGGAGATTTTTCATAAGTTAAATTTCATTTTATGAAAAGAATTCTGTTCGCTTTAATTCTCTTAACGGCACTTACGCCCTTAGTATTTTTTGACAAATTACCTTTCCCATTCATTACAGAAAAAACGCTTTACTTTCGACTTTTGGTAGATATAATGCTGTGTGTATGGGCGGTGGTTGCGTTTCAAAATAAAGATTATCTCGCTAAACAAACGCCTCTAAATTTTGCGGTAATTTTGTTGGCGAGTGTTACCTTACTGACCGCTATTTTTGGCTATGATTTTCAATACAGTTTTTGGTCGGGATTGGAGCGTATGGAAGGTTTTATGGGCTTGTTTTACTTGTTGGTTTATTTTTTTATTCTCAGTAGTTCTCTCAAAAAACCGCAACAATGGCTAACGCTTTTTATGTTTTCTTGTGGGGTGGCTTGCGTTTTAGTGTTGTGGAGTGTTTTCAAAGAATTTCAAGCCGTAAAGGTAGGAGAAAGGCTATTTTCAAATTTGGGTAATCCTACTTATTTAGGTCTTTACTTGTTGTTACACCTGTTTTTGTTAGGATTTATCCTTTTTGAGAGTTCATCTAAAACTAAGAGATTTTGTTACTTAATGCTCCCCATTTTATTGATTGGATTACTAATGACTCAAAGTAGAAGTACAATTTTGGGTCTATTGGTGGGCGTACTGGTTTTATTAATTTTCACCATAAAATCTTCGCCCAAAATTCGCCTTTTCTTGGGTGTATTTGTACTGGTGGGAGTAGTGCCAGCGGTAGCACTTTTTAGTTTTCGTGATAATAAACAACTTCTTGAAAATCACACGACTATCAACCGTGTTATCACTGTTTTGACTTCTAAAACTACGGGAATTTCAAGGCTTAATAATTGGGAAATAGCTTTTGAGGGTTTCAAAGAAAAACCAATTTTGGGTTGGGGGCAAGAGAATTATCAAGTAGTTTTTGCGAAATATTTTAAGCCCGAAATGTATAACGATGCCCCGTGGTATGACCGTTCTCATAATTTTCTGCTTGATGCCTTAGTATCTGGTGGAATTGTTGGAATATTGGCTTTTCTACTCCCATTTGGACTTTTTGGCTATTTTACAGTACGTTTTAAAACTCTTTCAAATGTTCAAAAGGGCTTATTTATAGGTGTTTTAGTAGCATATTTCACTCATAATTTCTTTGGTTTTGACAGCCTTACGGGAATGATGGCAATGTGGCTAATTTTAGCCTATTGGCAATTTAAAATTTCAGAAACGAAAGATAAACCTTTAATTCCTTCCTTGAAAATTACAGGTTTGTTTACTTGTTTTTCATTGGCAATACTTAGTTTTTATTTCGGGTTTTATCAACCCTTGAATACTGGAAAGCAAATTGTTAAAATAATGCAAGAACAAGATTTGGGACAAACAATTCAACAAATTCAAACTACATATCCAAAAACCATTGGCACGGGAACAAGTGATTTTGCGGAACAAATTTCATTTTTATCCGAAAAAGTAAATAAAAGTCAAATTCCAAGCGATTTTAAAAACGCCTATCTCCAAGCAACGTCCGATGTGTTGAAAAGTGAAGTAGAGAAACATCCGAATCATCCAAGAGTATTATCTTTAAAATCTTCCATTGATGCCGATAAAGGAGATTTCACGTCTGCCATTCAAGGTTTTGAAGCGGTAAAAAGTCTTGCTCCAAATCGTCATATTAACCTAATGCAACTCGCTGGAATTTATACCCGAAATCAAGAATCTGATAAAGCTTTAAAACTATACGATGAAATCTATAAAATCAATAAATACAGTGAAGTTTTCATTTACAAAGCTATGATTTATAGTGAAAGAAGCGATACTTTGAAGGTTTGGAAAGAATTGCAAAATATTGATAATCAAGTATTTATTCAAAAAATAGAAATGATACGCTTTATCTATGGAAAGCATAACAACTTACAGCGATTTGTAAATGAGTTTGACCGAAGGGAAAAACAGACACCTACTTTACCCAATCAATACACCAAACAATATTATTTTGAATGGGCAATGGCAGCCTTTGTAACTGGTAATTTCGCTCAAAGTGCGAACCAAATTTTTAGGTATCAGTTTGGCAATGGAATGGATATTAACACCGCCCGAAAAAATCAGGAATTGGTACGGAATGGCAAAAGCCCTGCGGAGTATTTTCGGTAGAAGAAAAGATACTTATAGTTTGGAAGTTAAAGCGAGAAAAGGCGGATAAGGGCTTTACTCTTTATTGGTTAAAAATCATTAATTTTGCATAATCCTTACAATAATTAATCATTGATAGTTTATGAAAAATCTCATATGCTTTGTCTTCACTTTATGCCTTCTTTTTGCCCAAAAGGGTTTCTCCCAACCCAAATTAATTAAAGACATCAATACCCAAACGGCAGATGCTCTTAACCTCTATGAAGGATTTGTTGGTAATTTTGGCAATTACTTTTTCTTCAAAGCATCTTCTGGATTGAGTGAACCTAAATTACATTATGATATTGACCCAGATTTATGGGTTACGGACGGCACAACCAATGGTACTGTAAAAGTTGGAAGCGGCAGTCTTATAAAAGCACCCTACATATTATCACAATTGGGAAGTAAAGTTATTTTCTATGGTAATGATGATGCTCACGGTTCGGAACTTTGGATAAGTGACGGAACAATGGCGGGTACTCACCTCTTGAAAGATATTGTCACGGGAAGAGAGAGTTCAATGACCGCTAACTCTTATTCTGAATTTGTGATTTTGAATGACAAAGCCTATTTCAACGTAACAGATGATACTGGAAAATTGAATATATGGCGAACTGACGGTACTGAGGCAGGAACGGAGTTGTTTCAAGCTATTGGAGTAAGCTCTATTCCAGTTGGCACGAATGCGAGATACGTTTCAACATTAAAAGTATTAGGGAACTCATTGTATTATCTACTCACATTCATAAGGAGTAGTGGCAGTGAGCAACAATTATGGAAAACTGATGGAACAACAACAGGAACAGTAATGGTGAAGAGTATTATACTTCCGAATAATAGTTATGCGTTCAACCTCACTGCAACAAACAACACTTTGTTCTTTATGATTGCACAGAATGGAAATCAATTATGGGCTACGGATGGTACTTCGTCTGGAACAATCATGTTACTGTCTTATCAACCAAGTTGGCTTTTTCAACTACCGATTATAGGTTCAATTAATGATAAAATATTATTTAATGGTACTTCTGGTAGTCGTTCAGGGCTTTGGAGTAGTGATGGGACGGTTGCGGGTACTCAATTATTAAAAAGCACTGACCCCAATTTGATTGGAGAAGGTATAAAGTATAATGATAAACTTTATTTTTGGGCTGCTGATTCTACCCGTAAGACTCACTTATGGAGTTCTGACGGAACACAAAGCAACACAAAAGTTGCTATAACTACCTTTTCAAATCTGAATTTGACACCATTTCAATCAAGATTGAGATTTGTAGCGAATAATTTTTTATTTCTAATGGCTTATGAAGGTAGCGATGTTAGATTATTTAAAACAGATGGGACTGATAATGTATTAGAGATTATAAAAGATAAGGACAACAATAATTTATCTTTCAATTCTTCTCAAAATCCAAGTCTCTGGGCAACTCCCAATAAATTATATTTCAGCTATACCGATTCGGTACACGGTAAAGAATTATGGGCAACCGATGGAAACTCTGCAAATACTTCTCTATTAAAAGACATTAATCAATCGACCAATAACTCCATTCCTTATGGTTCATATCGCTCAACGGTTCTCAATAATCAATTATATTTTTCAGCACAAGATAATATATTGGGGAAAAATGAATTGTGGACATCTGGTGGAACAACGCCAAATACTTTTAAAGTTAAAGACAGACTTCCAAACCTTTTAAGGGAATTTCCTCAATTTACAGGAAAGTCCGAGACATTAATAAGCACTATGGGTGGAAGAGTATATTTCAGTGGAATTGATACACTAAGAGGGGAAGAGCTATGGATTTCGGATGGTAGTAATAGAGGTACTATGCTTGTAAAAGATATAAATATTGGAATTAATAGTTCCAGCCCTTCCAATCCAATCATACTTGGTAATAAGTTAATTTTTGATGCGAATGATGGTATTCATGGCAGAGAAATGTGGATTGCATCAAGTATTCAACCCACATATATGCTTCGAGATTTTTTTCTAAACAATAACAATCCAAATTCAACCTATTCTTCGATTCAATCTAAAACCATCTTGAATCAGAAACTTTATTTTATTGCAAGAGACAATTTAGTAAATGCAAATTTATGGGAGTTTGATGGTTTTGGCAGTTTAAATAAATTGACAGATAGATTCAGTTATTCTCAAATTGGGATGCCAGTTACAGGCTTAGTTTCTCATAAGAATAATCTTTATTATGTAGCTACTTCAAATACCAGCCCATTATCACTTTGGGCAAGTAATGGCATTCGGGGGGGAGATAGATTAATTAAGGACTTATACATTGATACTGCACCAAATGGAAAACCAATTGTATCATTTAAAGATTGGGTATTTGTGTTTGCAAGTGATAATTTAGGAACTCCTTCTCAAAAAGGATTATGGAAATCAGATGGTACTACGGTAGGAACTACGCTTTTATTAAATGATGAAAGAATTGATAATCAGACGTTTACCGTTGCAAATGACAACCTATTTTTCACCATTCAAAATGAATTATGGAAAACTGATGGAACTGTCAAAGGAACTTTAAAAGTGACATCTATGGGAAGTAATCTGGAATATAATTACGTCCAAAATATGAATTTCATAAACGGACATTTATATTTTCAAGTAATAAATCAAATAAAAGGAATTGAACTTTGGCAAAGTGATGGTACATCGGAAGGTACAATGTTTGTTTTGAATATGTCAGCGGGTCATTATCAAAATACATTTAATGAAACTAATAAATTTTCAGTAGATGGAACTCGATTTTTCTTTACTGGAAATGATATTCTTCATGGTAGAGAATTATGGACTTATAATACCTGTGATAATCTGACAAACGTACAGTCTGTTCAATCAGGAACATGGGATAATGCAGCTACCTGGACTTGTGGACATATCCCCAAAGTAACTGATATTGCAACGATACTTAACGGAAATACCGTTGAAGTTTTACAAGATACGTATCTGAAACGATTGAAATTACTGGATGGGAATGTTTTTTTAAATGGGGGTAAATTGATATTTAGGTAGGATTATTAATTAGTTATACTCGTTAGGAAATGGATTGCGAATAAAAGACGTGAAAATTCAGAGTCATCAGGGAAGATAGCTCGTCTTTATATTGCTTAATATTTTTAAAGAATTTGAGAATTGCCTGTCGGAATTCCTCTTTCGTTCGATAGAACTTGGTGTTGATAATTTGTTTTCTCATAAACTTCCATAATCGTTCAATTAAGTTGAGATTAGGTGAGTAAGGAGGTAGAAATATAGGTTTAATGGGTGTATTTTCTATCCATTGCATCAGGTCTTTATTTCGGTAATATCGGGCATTATCAGAG
>JANXML010000188.1 GCA_025354645.1 Arcicella sp.
TACTAAAATGTCTAATAAATTATGTCGTTTACGTCGATTTATCCGAAAATCGGGAACGTCTTGAAAGAAAGTTTGCCAGTTCATCTGACAAAGTTCCTAATTTTATCAATAATCCGCATTTTTAAATGCGTTTAACCTGTAGAATTATGAAAATCTTAACTGATAATTGTTTACTGTTCCCTGATAACTGCCTTCTAATTCGCTATTTCACTCAAAAATTTAATTCTCATCAATCTTAATTCCTCTTCTGTAATGTCCTCAATATCACACTTTTCCATAGCGATAGCGATGCTGTCGGTATCAGATTCCATGAAATATTCAAAGATTTCTTCTTGTTTATCAGGTTCAATTACTTGGTTAATATAATAATCCAAGTTTAGTTTTGTGCCTGAATAACAGATATGTTCAATCTCTTCAATAAGTTCAGTCATTCCCAATTCCTTTTGCTCACCAATGATGTCTAAATCAACTTTTCTATCAACCTGTTGAATGATGTGAATCTTGATTTTTGACTTATTCACTGCCGATTTTACCACAACTTCCGAAGCCGTTTCAATCTCGTTATCATCCACGTATTTTTTAATCAAATCCATGAACTGACGACCAAATTTCACCACTTTCCCCATACCCACACCGTTGATATTTGCCATATCGTCTTTGGTGGTTGGATATGTTGTTGCCATTTCCTCCAACGATGGATCTTGGAAAATCACGTAGGGCGGTAAATTCTTTTCCTTCGCAATTTTTTTACGAAGATTTTTCAGTAATTCAAACAAAGCCACATCGTGCGAACCGCCCCCCGCTGCTTCTTTTTCTTCGTCTTCAATGATTTTTTCATTCTCATAATCATGGTCTTTTGAAAGGGTCAGAGGATAAGAATCTTTCATATAATTCCGTCCTTTTTCCGATAATTTCAATACGCCATAATTCTCAACGTCTTTTTCCAAATAACCCATCACCGCAATCTGACGCACCATCGAAACGCATTGTTCGATTGGTTCAGGCTCGGCATTTTTTCTACTTTTTGCTTTGGGAGTTTTCTTAACTTTCGCTACTTTTTTCTTCGGAATTGGATTTCCATCTTCATCTTCTTCATCCGAAAATTCTGGCTCATCGTCTTCGTCTTCATCATCATCGTCTTCATCCTCATCCGAGGCTAATTTGAAATATTGTTTTGCCTTTCCAAAAGTATCAATCGTTTGATGGTCTTGAGTGCCAACGTTTTGACTTTTATATCCCATCAAAATATCCGCAATGTGCTGAGCATCATAGCTTTCGCCCGTTAATTCAACCGTTTTAAGGGCTAAAACTACGGCTTCTTCTGCTTTGTATTTGGGCGTTGGTTTATTACAATTATCACAAAAACCGCAGTCTTTGTCCATGTATTCACCAAAATAATTCATTAATTGACGACGGCGGCACGTCCCTAATCCTGCATAATGCACCATTTCGTGCAACAACATTCGGGCAGTATCACGCTCCACAAGGGTTTTGTCTTTGTTGAATTTATCTAATTTCGTGATGTCTTCTTTGGCGTAAAACATGATGCACGTTCCTTCCAAACCATCACGACCCGCACGACCCGTTTCTTGGTAATATCCTTCCAAAGATTTTGGAGCATCATAGTGAATCACGAAACGAACATCGGGTTTATCAATACCCATTCCGAAGGCAATTGTGGCAACCATTACTTCGGTTTCTTCATTCAAAAATGCCTCTTGGTTTGCCATTCGTACGTCTCCATCCAATCCTGCATGATACGGAAGGGCTTTTATTCCATTGACTACCAGCAAGTTAGCGATTTCTTCAACTTTCTTACGACTCAAACAATAGATAATTCCTGACTTGCCATGATTGGTTTTGATGTACTTAATAATCTGTTTATCAATATCATCCCGTTTTGCCCGAATTTCATAATAAAGATTCTTACGATTGAAAGAAGATTTGAACAATTTTGCATCGTCAAGATTCAAATTTTTCTGAATATCTTGCTGAACTTTGGGCGTTGCCGTTGCTGTGAGGGCAATAATCGGCAAGTTTTTGTTCATACTTTCAACAATGCTTCTGATTCTGCGGTATTCTGGACGAAAATCATGTCCCCATTCTGAAATACAGTGAGCTTCATCAATTGCTACGAAAGAGATATTTGCTTCTTTTAAAAAGTTGAGATTAGATTCCTTCGTAAGGGATTCGGGAGCGATGTACAGTAATTTCACCTCTCCTTTAATAACCGCTTGCTTAACTTTCGTCATTTCTGCCCGATTCAAAGACGAATTCAGAAATTGGGCGTTAATGCCAAAAGCATTCATTTGATCCACTTGATTTTTCATCAAGGCAATCAAAGGCGAAATCACAATGGCTGTGCCTTCCATCGCAATGGCGGGCATTTGATAGCAGAGTGACTTTCCTGCCCCTGTGGGCATAATTACGAAGGTGTTTTCACCATTGAGGGTGTTTTGGATAATAGCTTCTTGTTCGCCACGAAATTGCGAAAAACCGAAAGTTTCTTTCAGTTTATCTTTCAACATATCGGCGGTTTCTTGATTAACAGTCATTTTTTTCAATCTTAATTGAGATTTTAATAATGTATTTGGTGGTTAATTAATTAATATTTACACTTTCTAAATATAAAGTATCAGGACAAAAATCTTGTTCATTTTGCCATTGAACAGTTCCTAAAAATGGTTTTACTGAATAAAAAAGGCTTAAATCTTTTAGCTCTTTAAATACTCCATATTCTAAATAAGGTTTTACATCGAACATCTTTTTCTCACTATTATCAAAAATTAAGTTTAATGTAAAATCTTTGTTTGCTTGAACGAATTTAACGCTTAGATTCATAATTGATTAGCCAAACAAGTAAACCATAAAACATTGATATTACAGGCATTCTTATTTGTTATCTTTGCAGTGAAATTGTTTAAAAATCAGTTAATCAAAAATACTTCGTACATTGAAATTAATAAAAAATATTCAATCAACTGCAAAAAAAGTTTTAGAAGATGAAGCAAATTCCATCTTAAAAATTGTTCCGCTGATTGATTCTGAATTTGAATCCTGTGTAAATCACCTACTTAGCTCTCGTGGTCGCTTGGTGATTACTGGTATTGGGAAGTCGGCAATTATTGCTCAAAAGATAGTAGCAACGCTCAATTCTACTGGAACACCTTCCCTTTTTATGCACGCTGCCGATGCCATTCATGGTGATTTGGGAATGATTCAACAAGGTGACAATGTGATGTGTATTTCAAGGTCAGGGGATACGCCTGAAATTAAAATTTTAGTACCACTTATTAAGCGGACTGGAACAAAGTTAATTGCAATGGTTTCAAATCCAAGTTCTTATCTCGGAAAAAATGCTGATTTTATTCTCCATGCTCTCGCTGAACGTGAGGCAGATTCATTGAACCTCGCTCCAACCATTAGCACTACGGTTGCCTTAGCTTTGGGTGATGCCCTTGCGGTGTGTCTCATTGAGTGTCGAGGATTCAATAGCAAGGACTTTGCCAAATATCACCCTGGTGGGGCTTTGGGCAAGAAGTTGTATTTGAAAGTTTCGGATATTTACCCAAATCATGAATTGCCAACGGTCAAAGAAAATTCAACTGTAAAGGAGGCAATCATCGAAATCAGTTCCAAAAGATTAGGAGCAACGGCAGTCTTGAAAGAAAATCAAGAATTGGCAGGAATAATTACCGATGGAGATGTTCGGAGAATGTTAAATCAACACGATAATTTTGCTGGACTAACCGCCAAGCACATCATGACGATTAATCCAAAATCAATCTCACCCGATGATTATGCAGTGGAAGCATTACGGATTATGCAGGAGAAAAATATCACACAACTCGTTGTGGTTCAGGATAATAAACCATTGGGATTTGTGCATTTGCACGATTTATTGAAGGAAGGGTTGGTTTAGGAAGAAGGGAAACAGGGAGGAAAGGAGAAAGGGGAAAAGATAATTTTGCTATTTTTATTCTTCCCTTCTTCCTATCTCCTTTCATCTCATTCTGTCTGCTGATTTTACAAGCATTTCGTCTCTTCTGATAAAACGGTTGGCAATCATATTGCACAACATTGCCAAAACGGAGGTGTAAAATCCTGCTCCGTATGTCCCTTGATTTTCAGGCTCAAACATGGGGATTCCTACTTTGAAAACTTGGTAGAAAGTATAACCCAAAATAATGGCAATTAGAATTGAATTAATCAATCCTAAAGTCATTTGGAGCATTCTTTTTTTGTACTGGGTAACTGAAAATGCAGCCATGCAAGTTGAGATAATCGCTAAAATCACAATGACCATTGTGTTTGCACTACTCACAGAAGATGTTCCTTTAAAGTATTCCAGAGCATAAGAAGTAAGCGTAACTTTCTCATTTAAGGCGGCACTACTTTTCTCCCACATTGGCAAAGCCGTTGTTGCCAACATCGCAATTGCCACGACGGCTAATAATAAAGTTTGAATTCGTTGAAGCATAGTTTTATGAACATTTATGTTTCCACAAAGTTCTGAAACTTCTTTTTGTAACGCAAATTCTCATTTCTTTTTCTCAGGCTGAAATGCCTCCGCTTTTATTTGGGCTGATTTCAACATTTCTTCCACTTTGAAACCTAATGGTTTTCCTTCATTAACTTTTTGTTTAGCCCGCAATAATGCCTCCTGAAAGCCCTGTGGTACGTTTTTGCCCGTCCACCAATTGTGCTTTTCTGTGTATAACCAAGCGTATTCATCACTCGTTCGCAAGGCATAATAGGCATTATGTTCAAACCATTCTGCTTGTTCTTTGGGTGATAACATCAAAGCTTGTCCGCTCAAACGATACGGAAAAGTGATTACATTCGCCCATTGACCGTTGGTATAATCAGCTGAAATAGCGTTGCCAACTTTATAATGTGCCGCAAATTTCATCTGTAAATCGGCAGGAATCAGAGCCATCGCATCACTCTTTAAAGTGGTCGCTGTTTCATAAAATTGTTGCGATGAAGTATAAAAATAGGCTTCTTCATTGGCATCGACTAAAACTGATTTACCTTTTATGGCATCCATTATTCCAATCGTGAAAGGCAAATGCAAACCCCACCACATCTCTTTTAACTTATTATTAACAGATTTCAAGTCGTTCACGGGCAATAGGGGTTCTGAAAATGGAGAACCTTGTTGAAAATCTGATAATTCTCTGAGTGAATAAATGATTAAATCTGGAAATTCTTCTTGCAGTGCATTCATAAACTGCATTCCTCTGGTTCTTAATTTTTTATAATATTCGTCGTAAGAATATTTACTTGCCATTGGTTGTTCAGGATATTTCCATGGGTTTTTACCTAGTTTGTATGGTTCAGCATCCCAGAGAATACCTTTGCATTTCAAGGCTTTGGCTAATTTTGCTGAATACCTAATATTCTTTTCGGCAATTGCCCAATCTGCATCCGAAAACCAATCCATTTGCGAAGCACCGTATAATACCAAAAAATTATCAGTCAATACTTTGCTCTGTGGCATTTTGTCAGCCAAACTCATTTCATATTTTAAACTATCTTCTCGAATTGTTTTTAAATCATTCACCATGAATATGTTGCCAGCACCTGCGTATTTAGGGATTTTTATGCCTGTGCCATCGAAAACGCCGATTTCATACTTTTTCAAATTACTGCTTAACTCGTAAGTGAAGGGCGAATTCCACCCAAAATCTATAATTTTTTTCTTGGTTTGGGTTTGCGTTACTTGGGCGAAACTCCAAGACGCTGAGCATACAATAGATACAAAAAGAAGGATGGATGTTAGTTTTTTCATTGTGTTTTTAGATTGGTTTTGAAGGTTATTTTTTAATTGCAATTTAAACTATTTGTAGCTGTATTTTGTAACTCTGCTCAACTTCCCGAAAGTAGAAAGAACTTTCGGGAAGTTCGTCAATCATTAATTTTTTCATAAAACTGAAAACTTAACATCACAACTAATACCCAGGATTTTGTACAAATAATTTATTTTGCTGAATATCCAAAACGGGTATGGGCCACAAATTATCCGATTCTTTATAGACGTAACCCGTGTATTTGGGCGTAACTTTTGCCAATAGTCTCTTTCTTATTAAATCGAACCAACGATCATATTCAAAACACAATTCAAAGTTTCTTTCTTGAATCACTCTGTCATCAAACTCTTGCTTCGTCCAAGTTGTGGATGCTCTTGATGCCCTTGGATCTGGATTGACTTTGCCCACTCCACCATTTGCTCGATCAATAACTTTGTTTATGGCATCAACTGCATCTTGTGGTGCATTGGAGCCACCAGAAGCCATATTTGAGGCTTCTGCATAAATCAAAAGCACGTCCGCAAACCGAATAATTGCCATATTTGCTTGCGATTGATACGCATCCCATTCACCTTGTGTGACGTTTGGTTGTACGAATTTTCTACAAAATGGAGCTTGTGTTCCGTCCCATGTTCTGTATGACTGCCCCGCTGCATTAACAGTCTGAAAATAAGCTGTTTTGCGGGGTTGAGCGGGCCAAAGTGAATCTAATCGTGCTTCTGCGGCATTGTCGCCCCATCCTTCATTCGTATTCCAGATTTGTACACTCGTCATTGGGTCGGCAGCGTTGGAAATCAACGACCACAGCATTTCTGAACTATATTTATTTTCTCTTTTAAATACATCTTCAACTTTGGGTGTTAACATTCTTCCTGGTTCATCCATTACTTTTTTAGCGGCATCTCTGGCTTTTGCATAATTTTCTTTGGCATTCATTGGGAACGTTGCCATCGTTACGTATGCCTTCGCCATGAGTCCAAATGCAGCAGATTTGGAGGGTCTTCCTCTTTTATCGTCCGACCATGAACTTGGCAATTTTTCGCTGGCATACGTGAAATCGCTAATGATTTGCTTATAAACTTCCGCAATGGGTGCTCTGGGTAATGCAAGAATAGTTGGGTCTTCAACGTCTTCATTATACACGGGCAAATCGCCCCACAAACGCACTAGTTGAAAATAATTCCAAGCTCTTATAAATTTGGCTTGTGCCGCCACAACCTCAATTTCGGTTGCACTGGCACCTTCAACTGAACCATTTTTAATGGCTTTCAGCACGCCATTGCAATTCAAAATTGCCGCCCAATGTGAACCCCAAAGCGGTTTTCCATGCTCAGAAGGGATGTTATCATTACCACCCGCTAATTGGTCATCTCTTTTGAAAAATATCCAACCATATCCATAACTTTGGTCGTTCCATTCTGAATACAATCTTGCCATCGCACCTGCCAACGCCGACTCACACTGTGGAATGGTTTTGTAGAAGGTTTGCGGAGAAATTGAACTTAACGGTTGTTCGTTTAAATCGGTGCAACTATTTTGCGTTAACAGCAACATCATCGCTATTAAACAGACATTAATTTTTATGATTATATTTTTCATTTTGTGTTGTGTTTTAAAAAATTGTATTGAAACAATCCTCATGTTATGAATTAAAAAGTTACTTCTAAGCCCATAGTATAGGTTTTTGCCGTAGGATAATTCCCATAATCAATTCCCGTTGAGGCATCGTTATTAGTGAATGAACTAACCTCAGGGTCATATCCTTTGTAATTAGAAATGGTGAATACGTTGGTGCCGCTCATAAATATTCTTGCATTTTTTACGCCTAATTTTGAGCCAAGTATATTCGTTAAATTATAGCCCAAAGTAATATTTTTTAATCTTAAATATGAACCATCTTCAACCCAACGAGAGGTTGAACCCGAGTAAAGATTATCAATATTATATTTGTTCGGGAAACCAACAATTGACAAATATTCACTTGATTTAATAAAAGCTGGAATGTCTGAATTTGGGTTGGTGGCAGAATACTTATTCAGTAAATCCTTACTCGTGCCATTGCCTGGTCCCTCACGTCTAATGCGTGGTGTATTGAAAATATTGTTGCCATAAACCCCTTGAATTAATATGGATAAACTAAATCCTTTGTAAGATAAATTATTAGACCAACCGTAAATCACCTTTGGTAAAGCATTACCAATCAGAACCCTATCATCAATGTTTACACTACCATCTTTATTGGCATCCAAAAGTTTTTCATCACCTGGCAGTTTGCCGTATTGTTTGGCTGCCTCCCTCTCATTTTCTTTCCAAGTTCCCAAATATTGGAACCCGTACCAACTGGCAAATGCTTCTCCTTTACGTAAATAAGCCATATTTCCAGTGCCGTAGCCTCCTCCTGAACTATTAAATTGTAGTTCAAAATCTTGACCAATATCCAACACCGTGTTTTTCATCCACGTAGCATTTATGCTGGTATTCCATTTAAGATTTCCAGTAAGTGGGTCGCCACCGATTGAGATTTCTAAGCCTTTGTTTTCAACCTGTCCAATATTATCCAAGATAGAATACAATCCCGTATAACCAGGAAGGCTTCTTGCCATCAACAAGTCAGTTGTATTTTTTTTATACATATCAATGGTTGTTGTTAATCGGTTATTGAACAAGCCAATATCCAATCCTAAGTTGATTTGCGTAGTAGTTTCCCATCGCAAGTTTGGATTTCCAGCGGCTGTGATGGCATAGCCAATTTGAGTAGTATTGTCGGTTCCATTGTAGGGATAATTCAAACTTCCTGGATTTGAGGTAATGGAAGCCAAGGATTGATAGGGCGAGATACCCTGATTACCCGTTCTACCCCATGAAGTACGCAATTTTAAATTTGAAACAGTATTAGAATTCTTCAAAAACGCTTCTTCCGAAATTCTCCATCCAAATGCCACTGACGGGAAATTTCCCCATTTATTATTTGCTCCAAATACCGATGAACCGTCTCTCCTTAAACTTGCCGTGAATAAATATTTGTTGTCGAACACATAGTTAACTCTTCCCAAGAACGATGACAAACTCCGCTCATACGCATTTGGTGAAGACACTCTGATAATTTTTGCCCCTGATAAATCATTCAATCCATTAGCATCAAAAGCAAATTGTTCGGCTAAGGTGTTGATATAGGTGTTTTTCTGAAAATTTTGTTCATACACACCCGTAAGCGTGATGTGATGTTTCTGAATTTCTTTATCGTAACTCAAAATATTTGAATTCTGATATTGTTCAAACCTTGATTGATCAATATAACCTTTGCCAGAAAGCCCATTATTTGGAATTCCTTGTAAGGTTTTTGAATTCCAATACGTCCGATTATTGTTTGTAACGATGTTGCCAGAACCTGTAATTCTTAAATTCAAGCCTTTCAATGGTTCAAATTCTACGTAGGCATTGATGTTATTATCAATTTGATAATTGTTCGTTTTGGTTTCCAAAGCACTCGCCACGGGATTCCAAGTTGCCGTTGGACCGTGATTAATTGGAGCCAAGCTATAATTTCCATTCGCATCTCTAACGGGAATTGTTGCGGGCCACTGTGGAGCTAAAAGCACTGGGTCAGCCAACAGTAACGTATAACTCTGTCCACCAAATGGATTCACGGCACCGTCACTATTACTCACAGCAAAATTAAATCCACCTTTTATCCAATAATTAATTTTGGAATTAAGGTTTCCTCTAAAATTATACCGCTTGAAAGCTGAATTAATTAAAATCCCATTTTGGTTTATACTCGTTAGGAAATGGATTGCGAATAAAAGACGAAAATTCAGAGTCATCAGGGAAGATAGCTCGTCTTTATATTGCTTAATATTTTTAAAGAATTTGAGAATTGCCTGTCGGAATTTTTCTTTCGTTCGATAGAACTTGGTGTTAATGATTTGTTTTCTCATAAACTTCCATAATCGTTCAATTAAGTTGAGATTAGGTGAGTAAGGAGGTAGAAATATAGGTTTAATGGGTGTATTTTCTATCCATTGCATCAGGTCTTTATTTCGGTAATATCGGGCATTATCAGAG